>NZ_RCOD01000044.1:0-15946 GCF_004307505.1 Pseudomonas sp. Sample_11 | reverse complement strand
GTACTCGACGCCTGCAAATGGGAAAAACTCGAAGGCGACCCGCACACCGTCAACCTCAACGCCTACACCAGCGAAGACGGCAGCAAGATCATGGGCACCTGGATCTGCACACCGGGCAAGTGGCGCGTCGATTATGTGAAGTGGGAATACTGCCATTTCCAGGAAGGCTACTGCGTGATCACCCCGGACGGCATGGCGCCGATCCACCTGCGTGCTGGCGATATTTTCGTGGTTGAGCCGGGCATGAAAGGCACGTGGGAAGTGGTCGAGACCGTGCGCAAGTATTTCGTCTTCGCCTGATAAAGCAAAGATCGCAGCCTTCGGCAGCCCCTACAGGAACGCATTCCCATGTAGGAGCTGCCGAAGGCTGCGATCTTTTTCTTCCTGCACAAAAAAGCCGGGAAATCACCCGACGTGATTTCCCGGCAAATGTCCCGGCGTTGCTAAAACCTGTGGCAAGGGGATTTATCCCCGCTCGACTGCGCAGCAGTCGCAAACCCTGAGCACGCGGTTTGCCTGACACAATTCAGGGGGTGCTGCGCAACCCAACGGGGATGAATCCCCTCACCACAAGGGCTGATCGCGATTACTGCGGCTTGCGATAGCTGTTGATGATCGCCGAGAAGTCTTTCCCACCATCACCACGCTGACTCATCGCCTGATACAACTGCTGCGCCACCGCGCCGAGCACCACCGGTTGATGCGCCTGCCGCGCCGCTTCCGTCGCCAGCCCCAGATCCTTGAGCATCAGCTCCGCGCCGAAACCACCGGTATAACCGCGCGAGGCCGGCGCCGTTTCGACGATGCCCGGCCACGGGTTGTACATCTCCGAACTCCAGCAACGGCCGGTCGAGCTGTTGATGATCCCGGCCAACACGCCGGTGTCGATCCCCAGCGCATCGCCCAACGCCATCGCCTCACTGACGCCGACCATCGAAATCGCCAGCAGCAGGTTGTTGCAGATCTTGGCGATCTGGCCGGTGCCGACTTCACCGCAATGGACGATGTTGCGGCCCATTTGCCCCAGCACCGGTTGTAGAGTGGCGAACAGTTCCGGGGTAGCGCCGACCATGAAGGTCAGCGTTCCGGCGGTCGCGCCGCCAGTGCCGCCGGAGACCGGCGCATCGGCCATGGACACGCCTTGTTTGACGGCGGCCGCTGCGACGTCGCGGGCGGTCTGCGGATCGATAGTGCTGCAATCCACCGCCGGCACGCCTTGGCGAATGCCGGCGAGCACGCCCTCTTCACCCAGCCAGACGCTGCGCACATGCACAGCGGCCGGGAGCATGGTGATCACCAGTTCGGCATCTTCCGCCGCCTCGCGGGCCGAAGCGCGGATGGTGCCGCCCAGTTGCTCGAGTTCCGCCAGCACGGTTTTGTTCAGGTCGACCAGGTTCAGCGAGTGGCCGGCCTTGATCAGGTTACGCGCCATCGGCGCGCCCATGTTGCCCAGCCCGATAAATGCGATTTTCATGATCGAATCCTCAGCGCAGGTTGATGGTGGTGTTCACGCCGTCGTTGACGCTGTCGTCATCGAACCAGCGCGCCGTGACCGTTTTGGTCTGCGTGTAGAACTGCACCACTTGCTTGCCGTACGGGCCGAGGTCGCCGAGTTTCGAACCGCGCGAGCCGGTGAAGCTGAAGAACGGCACCGGTACCGGAATCGGGATGTTGATGCCGACCTGACCGACATCGATTTCAGTCTGGAACTTGCGCGCCGCCGCACCGCTCTGGGTGAACAGCCCTGTGCCGTTACCGAACGGGTTGGCGTTGACCAGCGCGATCGCCTGATCGAGGGTGTCGACTTCCAGCACCACCAGCACCGGGCCGAAGATTTCCTGGGTGTATATCTGCATGTCGGTGGTCACCCCGGAGAACAGGGTCGGGCCGACAAAATTGCCTTGTTCATAACCCGGCACGCTGATGTCGCGACCGTCCAGTTCAAGCTTGGCGCCTTCCTTGATGCCGCTTTCGATCAGTTCGAGGATCCGCGCCTTGGCCTTTTTCGAAATCACCGGGCCGACATCGGTGCCCGGCTCGCTGCCGGCGTTGACCTTGAGCTTCTGCGCCAGTGCTTTCAGGTCTGGCAGCCACTGTTTTGCGGCACCGACCAGCACCACCACCGAGGTGGCCATGCAGCGTTGCCCGGCGGCACCGAAACCGGCGCCGACCAAGGCGTTCAGCGCTTGTTCGCGATTGGCATCCGGCAGCACCACAGCGTGGTTTTTCGCGCCCATCATCGACTGCACGCGTTTGCCGTGTTTGCCGGCCAGGTCATAAACGTGGGTGCCGACAGCGGTCGAACCGACGAACGACACGGCTTTGATGTCCTTGTGCGTGCACAGGCCATCGACCACATCCTTGCCGCCATGAACCACGTTGAGCACGCCCGCCGGAACGCCAGCCTCAATGGCCAGTTCCACCAGCAGCATGGTCGACAGCGGATCCTGTTCCGAAGGCTTGAGCACGAAGGTGTTGCCGCACGCGATCGCCATCGGGAACATCCACAGCGGAATCATCGCCGGGAAGTTGAACGGCGTGATGCCGGCGCAGACGCCGATCGGCTGGCGCAGGGTGTAAGTGTCGACGCCGCCGGCGACGTTCTCGGCGAACTCGCCCATTTGCAGGGTGCCGATCGAGCACGCGTGCTCGACCACTTCCAGGCCACGGAAAATATCGCCTTCGGCATCAGCAATGGTCTTGCCCTGCTCGGCGCTGAGGACCACGGCGATGCGTTTGGAATGCTCACGGATCAGCGCTTGCAGCTTGAGCATGATGCGCATCCGCGCGCCGATCGGGGTCAGTTTCCAGGTCTGGAACGCGCGCTGGGCGGCGCTAACAGCGGCATCGACCTCAGCGGCGGTGGCGAACGGAACCTTGGCCAGCACTTGCTGGGTGGCCGGGTTGACGATGTCGTGCCACTCGGTGGTCTGCGACTCGACCCATTCGCCGTCGATCAGCAGTTTGACCTTTTGCAGCGTGGTGTCGTTAGGCGTAAGCGATGCGTTCATGCTGGTCTCCAGAACTTGTTTTTATCGTAGGAGCCAAGGCGAAAGGTTCGCCTTGAGATGAGGCGTGTGTCACGAATTGGTTGTCGGACTGTTTTTGGAGTATAGATGTGCAAACTTCTAATAAGAACGCACATATAAGCCCGACCATCATGCAAAAAAACATCACCTCGTTAGGCTCGCTGAACTGGGACGACCTGAAGTTTTTCCTTGAAGTCGCCCGCACCCGCAAGGCCAGCACCGCCGCCAAACGCCTGGCTGTCGACTACACCACGGTGTCGCGACGGATCAGCTCGCTGGAAGCGGCGCTGGGCACATTGCTGTTCGAAAAATCCCGCACCAGCGGCTTCGTCCTGACCACCGAAGGCCAGCGCTTGCTCGGTTATGCCGAGTCGATCGAAAGCACGTTGCACATGGCCTGCGAGCAAGTCTCGGGCTCGGGCGTTGCCCTGTCCGGGCACGTGCGCATGGGCTGCACCGAAGGCTTCGGCAGTTTCTTCATCACCCCGCAGTTGAGCCACTTCGTCGACGCCTACCCGGCAATCTCGGTGGACATCCTGCCGCTGCCGCACTTCATCAGCCTGTCCAAGCGCGAGGCCGACATCGTCATTGCCCTCGAGCGGCCGGAGCACGGGCCGTACGTCTGCTGCAAACTCTGCGACTACCGTTTGCAGCTGTACGCAACCCAGGACTATCTGGACAAACACCCACCGATCCGCCGCCCGGCCGACTTGAGCAAGCATCAATTCATCAGTTATGTGGACGACCTGGCGTTCAGCTCGGAGCTGCTCTACCTGGCCAACGTGCTGCCCGGCGCCAGCGCAAACTTGCGCAGCACCAGCGTGATTGCGCAATACGTCGCCGCGCAGCAGGGCCGCTCGCTGGCGATCCTGCCGTGCTTCCTCGCCGCGCAGGATCCACGATTGCTGCCGGTGCTGCCGGAGGAAATCGACATCACCCGGCAGTTCTGGATGTACTGCCGCGAGGATCTGCGCAAGTTGAAGCGGATTACGTTGTTGTGGGATTACATTCGTGAGGTGACTGAGCGCAATCAGGCGTTGTTGATGGGCGCGACGCGGGAGATGCGCTTTGCCGATTAATCGGCGCTGACCACAATCGACACCCGGCGATTTTCCGTGCGCCCCGCTGCGGTGTCGTTGGAAGCCACCGGTTCGCTGCTGCCCAGGCCTTGCAGCTGGATGTTTTCCGGCTTCATGCCGACCGTGCCGAGGACGTTGGCAACGCTCTTGGCCCGGCGCAGCGACAGTTGCTGATTGTAGGTTTCCTTGCCGGACGCATCGGTGTGGCCATCGACGCGCACCCGCTCGATCCCCACGCCGAGCAACGCCTTGCCGATGCGTTCGACGATTTCCGTGCTGGCTGCGTTCAGGCTTTCGACATCGCTACCAAACAGCACTTTGCCCGACAGGCCGAATTCCCAACCGTCGTCGGTCAATTCGAAACCCTGCTGTTTGAGCACGGCGACCTGCGCCGGTGTCAGGCCCTTTTGCGGGGCGGTCTGGCAACCGCTCAGGGTCAGCGCGGTGATCAGCAGCAATGCGGAAAACAGTCGAAAGGGAAGTGTGAACACGGGCATCAGCTCCTGGTGTGAACGGAATCGACCGGGCGCTCCGACCCGGCGGTGAATTGCGCGCCGCGCGACAGGCGCTTGGCCTGATACATCGCCGCGTCGGCTGCGTTGAGCAAGGCTCCCGGCGTGGCGCCATGATCGGGGTAAACGGCGATACCGATACTGAGCGAGGTCACTACACTGCTGTCGCCGGGCAGGGTGATCGGCATGTCCATGCTGGCGAGAATCTTGTCTGCGATGTGCTCAGCGTCTTCGACCGTGTGCAGCGGCGCGAGCAGCACAGCGAACTCGTCGCCGCCCAGCCGCGCGACCAGATCATCCTCGCGCAATTGCGCTCGCACTCGATTGGCGATCGCCACCAGCACGGCGTCGCCCGAGGCGTGGCCGAAGTTATCGTTGATGCCTTTGAAGCGGTCGCTGTCGAGAAACAGCACGGCGACCCGCTCATCGTGTTTTTTGCCGTTGCGCAAGGCGCGCATCAAGCGGCCTTCGAAAAACGCGCGGTTGGGCAAACCGGTGAGGCTGTCGTGGGTCGCTTGGTGAGCGAGAGTTTCGTTTTCGTTTTGCAGATGGGTTTGCCACGACTCGAGTTCGCCGAGCAAGGCATTGAAGTCGTTGCCCAGGTTATCCAGTTCAGCGATTTGCGCCGGCGGCACGCGCCGATCCAGCGCTCGTTCGCTACGGGCGGCGTGGGCAACGGCGGCGAGGCTGTGCAACGGGCCGATGATCGCGCGCAGCTGCCGCCGCGCCAGATAGAGCGCGACCCAGGCGCTGATCGCGGTGCACAGCACAATCCCGGCCAGGCCGCTGAGCAGGAAGCGCATCAGGCTGCCGCCGTGACCGATGAGCAGGACGCGACCGATTTCGCGGTCCTGATGCTCGATCGGCAGGCTGACCGGTTTTTCCAGAATGGCGCGGGTGATCTGCATTTCCAGCTCGGAGAACAAGCCGGTTTCGGCGCGCTGCCATTGCGCGATCAATTGGCCTTGCGCGTCCAGCACTCGGGCATCTGCCACTTCCTCGGTGGAAGCGATGATCGCCAGCGCTTCGGTTGCCGCCGCTTTGTCATTGAACACGACGGCCGCTTCGACGGTGTAGCTGATCGACCGGGCGATCAAGTGCAGGTTGTGATCGGCATATACCCGCAGCGCGAGCACGCCCAGCAAGGTCAGCGAAACACTGGCCATTGCCACCGCCACCAGCGCGACAATCAAATGCCCACGGCCGATGACCGAGCCCAGGGTCGGGCGAGCCTTCCAACTGAACAGCTTCATGGCGCTGCCGCTTTGCGACGGGACAACTGCAACACGCTGGGGTGTATGCGCACACCACTGCGAGCCACGGAGTCGAGATTGACCTCGAACGACACTTGCTCATCGCCAACGCGCAGGCAGAACAGACTGCCGACGGTGCATTGATCGTCCGCTTCGCTGATGCTCAGCACCGGGTGCCCGATCAACGATGCGAACAGGCGACTGCGTTCATCGGCGGTGAGCTTGCCGATGTACACCGCATCGCATTCGCTGACGATGCCCGGGTTGTCCGCCAGCAGACGCCGCACAGCCACCGGCCGGCCCGTGGCTTGAGTGGTGCCTTTGACCAGGTCATCGGTGTATTCGGTGGGGCCGACGATGCACAGGCGCAATTGCGCTGGTTCCACCGGCCAGCGTGCATAGCTGAGGATGCCAAGCACTACTTGCGTGACCGCTTTGGCTCGTTGCTCGGCCGGCCCGGTTTGCGCTTGGGCGATGGCGCTGCCCGTGAACAACCAGAGCAAAACGATCAGCAATGCGTGCTGGCAGGCCACCACACGCTGTGTCGCCCAGACGGCCACCTTCATGGAGGGATTCTCTTGGAGCGTAACGAAATGATGCCGCAACGATAGCACAGCGCCAGAACACCAGCGAGGCGCCTGCCTCTGACCGGTTGGTCAGTACTCGTTGTCGGTCATTCAGCGCTTCATCCCGGAGGCTCGGTGCCGTCTTCCAGTTCCAGCATCAGCCCGCTCAGACGCTTGACCTTGCGCAGCACCGCCTCTTCAAACACGCCGGCACGCGGCTCGATCAAGGTGAACCAGTGCCGGGCGCGAGTAATTCCGGTGTAGATCAGTTCTTTGGTCAGCACGGGGTTCAACGCATCCGGCAGGATCAGCGCCGTGTGGGCGAACTCCGAACCCTGGGACTTGTGCACCGTCATGGCGTACACGGTTTCGACATCATTGAGTCGACTCGGCAACACGAAGCGCACGCCGCCCTCTCCATCGTTACGCGGGAAGGCCACGCGCAGAACGGTTTTGCCGATCTCTGCGCCTTCACGCTCGGGCAGTTTCAGGGCGATACCGATGTCGCCGTTCATCAGGCCCAGACCATAGTCGTTACGAGTCATCAGCACCGGCCGACCTTCATACCACTGCTGATCGCTCTCGATCAGACGCGCCTTGAGCAACGCAGCGGTGATGCGCTGGTTCAGACCTTCAACTCCCCACGGCCCTTTGCGCACCGCGCACAGCAACTGGAACGTATCGAACGCCTGCAAGACTTCCCGCGCCCAATCGGTCCAGTCCACATGCTCAAGTGGCCGCGTCGATGATGGACGCTGATCGCGCAGTACGCTCAAGTAATGGCGATAACCTTGCGGACCGTTGCCGTGACCTTCGAGCAACAGGCGTTCGAGCTTCTGATCGCGTTCGCCTTTGAGCGGTAACGAATACACATCATCGTAGCTGCCGGCCGCGAGCAACTGTCGCGCCTCGTCGGCCAATTGCTGATTGACCCGGCGCGCAAGCTGACCGATGCCGCTGCCCTCGCCGAAACGGCGCGAGTGCCGCAGCATCACCACTTGCTGCGCGAGCGGATGGGTGCCGTCGCGGTCTTCATGCAAACCGCTGCCCTGCAACGACTCGCCACTGACCGACTCCAGCCATTGCCGCGTCTGCGGGCTGTACCAACCGCCCTCGGCGTCACGGCACAGATCGCCCAACACCGCACCGGCCTCTACCGAGGCCAGTTGATCCTTATCGCCCAGCAATACCAACCGCGCATGGGCCGGCATGGCGTCGAGGAGGTTGGCCATCATTTCCAGGTCGATCATCGAAGCTTCGTCGACCACCAGCACATCCAGCGGCAGGCGGTTGCCGGAATGGTGACGGAAATGCCGGGTGCCCGGTCGACTGCCGAGCAAACGGTGCACGGTGGTCACATCGCTGGGGATCGCCGCGCGCACCGCCTCGGCGACTTGCAGCGATTGCACTTGCTGACTGATCGACTCGGTCAAACGCGCAGCGGCCTTGCCGGTCGGGGCGGCCAGACGAATGCGCAGCGGATGGCCAGCCTCAACGGCCGGTGCCTGCAACAATGCGAGCAAGCGCACCACGGTAGTGGTTTTCCCCGTGCCCGGGCCGCCAGTGATGATGCTGAAGGCGCTGCGCGTAGCGAGAGCACAGGCGAGTTTTTGCCAATCGATGACAGCTGCAGATTCCGCGCCGCCGAACAATCCATTGAGGCGCTGCGGCAGGTCATCTGGCGTCGGCTCCTGTTGCATCAAGCGTTGGCGCAACGCTGCATCGATGCGGCGTTCGTAGGTCCAGTAACGGCGCAGGTACAGGCGTTTCGAGGACAGCACCAATGGACGTGTCTGCGCTGGTTCACTGGCATCGGCGGCCAGCGCGACCAGCGAGCTGCTTGCCAGCACTTTGCACCAATGGGCTCCATCGAGCGTTTCGAGCAATTGCGAGGGCAGCAACAACACACCGCCCTGCACATCGCCTTCGGGCGGCAATGACAGGGCAAAATCCGGCGCCTTGAGGGTTTCGAACAAATCCAGACACACATGACCATGGCCGAGCTGGTGACTGGTCAACGCCGCCGCCAGCAGCACCAACGGGTCGGTCTCGGGCTCGAGCTCATGCAGGAAAGCGACAAAGGCGCGGTCCAGCGCGCGCAGCCAACCGCGCTCGACCCAACGGCTCAGCAACAACAGCAAATCATTGGCGCGGGTCAGTGGCGAGAGTTTCGACAGGCTGTCCGCTTCCAGCGGCGTCGGCAGCAGATCGGCGAATGTGCGGCTCATAGCAGGACTCCCTGTTCCCAGGCGGGCTCGGACTTGGGTTCGGGTTTGCCCTGGAACATACGGTCGAGGCGTTCGATCAATTCCCGTGGCGGACGCACGAAGTACACGCCACGACTTTCGGCACGCGTACCGCGCAGAAACAGATACAGCGCCCCGCCGACATGGCGCTCGTAATCGTAATCCGCCAGCCGTGCCTTCAACTGGCGATGCAATGCCAGCAGATACAGCACGTATTGCAGGTCATAACGGTTGTCGAGGATCGACTGCTCCATTGCCTGCACCGTGTATGCCTGATCATCCACGCCGAGCCAATTGGATTTGTAATCGGCAACGTAATAGCGGCCAGCGTGCTCGAAGGTCAGGTCGATAAAGCCCTTGAACATGCCGTTGAGTTGCACCGGTTCTGCCGCAACACGAGCGACGCCATTGTGGGTGTGCTGGCGCACCTGTTCATCGAGCTTGAGCACGTCGACTTTGTGGCTGGCAAACCAGAACTCCATCTCGACGCGGTATTGCTTCAGTTGCTCAAGAACCACCGGCGGTTGCCCGCCCGCGATCGGCAACGGCGACTTGAGCAAATGCTGCAGCCAGTCAGTCAGCGTGGTAATCCAGCCTTGCCAGCCGCGCAGGTTGCAACGCCGGGCAATCGCATCTTCCAGCGCTGCGCGGGTAACCGAAAAACCTTCAGCACCCGCCCATTCGAGCAAGCCATGCAAAAACGTGCCGGGATTCGGTCCGCGAGGAAAACGGTGGATATCGGCGCCACCGCTGATGATTTCGCGGGGTGCGTCGGGATCGAGGCGCTCGTCGTCGAAGAGCTTTTGCGCCTGCGGACTGTCCGGTGCTTCATCGCTGCCGATGCTCATTATGTCGCTGATGCGCAAAGCGCTATAGGAAGCGATCCACCAGTTTTCACTGGCTTTGCGCTTGGGCCGTAGCGTCGCTCGCAGCACTGCTTCATTGCGCGGCGGCTGGTAATGCTCATCAGTGGGCTGAGGCATTTCACCGATGCCAATCGCCGCGCAGTCCTGCTGCAGATCCCGCAGCCAGCGATTCAATTCGCTGGACTCGCCCAAAGCGGCACCGCCCCCCAGCAAATAACCCAGCGCCGACAGGTGCAACACCGAGCTGTTGTTATTGCCGCGCTTGAGATCGGTGACGCCCAGCCAGCAGGCATGCTGCGCGCGCGTTAATGCGACATACAGAAGACGCAGATCTTCGGCCAGACGCTCATCGTCAGCCAGAGCGATCAACTCGGGAGTCGGCTTGAGGCTGATCTGCGCTTTGCCCGCAGCGTCGTGGTAATGCAGCGGCAAGCGGCTGCCATCCACCGGTTTCGCCGAGCAAATGAATGGCAGGAATACCAGCGGATATTCCAGCCCCTTGGATTTGTGGATGGTCACCACTTTGACCAGTTGCTCGTCGCTTTCCAGACGCAGAATCTGCTCTTCACCGGCCTGACCGGACAGTGCCAGCAGCTCGGCCAGATGGCGGATCAATGCTTGCTCGCCGTCCAGTTCAGCGGCGGCTTGCTGCATCAGTTCCGAGAGGTGCAAAAGGTTGGTCAGCACGCGCTCGCCGTCACTGCGCTGCATCAGGGTCTGCGGCAAATGGAAATCGTGAAGCAGGCGGCGCAACATCGGTAACACGCCCTGTTCGCGCCAGAGCTCGCGATAGCCGCGGAACTGCATGACCCGGGCTTCCCAGACCATTTCATCCTGGTTCAGGCGCTCCAGCTCGATCAGCGGCAGGTTAAGGGTGGTGCAGGCCAGCGCAGCCTTGAGCGAGCGTTCGACATCGGGTTCGGCGCAAGCCTTTAGCCACGCCAGCAGGTCGTGCGCCTCTTGCGCGGCGAACACCGAATCCTTGTCCGACAGATAAACACTGCGCACCCCTCTGGCAGCGAGTTCGGCGCGTACGGCCTGGGCCTCTTTACCGTCACGGACGAGGATCGCGATGTCCGAAGGACGCAGACCTCTGAAGTCATCTTCCTGAACGAAACCAGCACTGCCGGTCTGCCCGCCATTGAGCAGTGCGGTGATTTCACTGGCGCAGGCGGCGGCCATTTGCTGGCGATAGACCGCGCCGGACAGCGGCTGATCGCCAGACAATAGCCAGACATTCAGTGCCGCGACGTCTTGCCCGGCAATCCGCAGCGTTTCCTTGCGCCCCTGAGACTCGACCGGGAGGAACGGCACCGGGTTTTCGCCATTTCTTTCGCGAAACAAAAACGCGCCGCGTCCCTGCTCTCGGGACTCGGCGCGTTCGAATACGTGATTGACCGCTGTCACCATGCCGTGGCTGGAGCGGAAGTTGGTGCCTAGTGTATGCAAACGGCCGGTAGTGGCCTGACGTGCGCGCAGATAGGTGTAGATGTCGGCACCACGGAAGGCATAGATCGCCTGCTTGGGGTCGCCGATCAGGAACAGGCCGGTGTCAGGGTGATTGTCTTCGATGCGGTAGATGCTTTCGAAGATGCGGTATTGCACCGGATCGGTGTCCTGGAATTCGTCGATCAGCGCGACCGGGAACTGCTCGCGGATCAGCGTTGCCAGACGCTCGCCGCCCTCCGATTGCAGCGCGGCATCCAGACGCAACAGCATGTCGTCGAATCCCATTTCTGCACGGCGACGCTTCTCTTCTTCGAAGCGTGCACCGACCCACTTGGCAGCGTGTTGCAGAACAGCGGCATCGGGCGTCGGCAATGCGTCGAGGCTCGATTTGAGTGTGGACATGGCGTCCAGCCCCGGATGACTCGGGGCCTGGCCTTTCCAGGCCTCGGCCATGCCTTCGGGTGTCAGACGGGTGAAGCCGGTGCCAATGTCCAGTTGCTCAAGCGATTCGTCTGCGGCCCAGGTCTTGATCTTGTCGAACCAGGGCTCGAAATAACGCGCCTGCATCTTGCGGCCATCGACGGTTTTGCTGGCGACGCCTTCATGGCAGAGCGCGAGCAGTTCGTCTGCCCAATCACGCCAAGGCGCTTTCAGTTCGACCAATGCTGCTCGCCGCTCCAGCAAACATGCGGCGATCAGCTCCGCAGGCACCTTGCCTTCATCGGTGTCACGCTCGCTGGCGAACAAGCCACGTACGCGAGGCAACAACGCTGCGGGGCCACCCCAATTGCTGCGCACCCAGTTCAGCGCATCGCCCTGCATCGGATAACAGAACAGTCGCCAGTAATCGCGCAGCACCTCGCCAAGCAAATCGCTGTGATCGGTTTCCAGAGATTGCGTGAAGAGGCTGCCGCTGTCGAACGCATGCTCGCGCAGCATGCGCTGACACCAGCTGTGAATGGTCGAGACGGCGGCTTCGTCCATCCACTGCGCGGCGATATCGAGGCGGTTGGCACAGCCCGGCCATTGCTGCGGATCGAACTGATCGCGCAACTCGGCAATCAGTCCGTCGGGGGCAGTGATTTCATCGCGGAAGAATCGCGCGGCCTCAGCCAAGCGTGTCCGAATCCGTTCACGCAGCTCTTTGGTGGCAGCATCGGTAAACGTCACTACGAGGATCTGCGGCGGCAGCAGTTCGCGTGCGAAACCGCTTCTCTCGCCGCCATGACCGAGAATCAGCCGCAGATAAAGTGCCGAGATCGTAAAGGTTTTACCGGTGCCGGCGCTTGCTTCGATCAACTGGCTGCCGCGCAACGGGAAGGCCAGAGCCAACGGTGTTTTGGTACTCATGCGCGCGCACCTTCGCTGGACAAGGAACGCCACGGCGCTTCGAATAATGGGCGGTACAACGCGTCGCACCAGCCGGTGAAGGTTTCGTCTGCCAACAGTGCATCGAAATCGGGATATTGCCGGAGCAGTGCCGGGCTTTCACGCCGCTCGCCGTTGCTGGTCTGGCCGTCACCGTCATAGGCTTTTCGCGCAGCGGCTTCGGCTTTGACCGGGTCAGTTTGAGACAACCAGGCGAACGCGGTTTTTATCGCAATCGACAAGGGTTGGCGCATGCCTGATTGCCACGCAAGAAGCAGGTCACCGAGCAAACGCAACGCTCGGTCTCGCTCCATTGGCTCCAGCAACAACGTGTCGTCACTGGCGACCAATGCCGTGGTCAGCGCATGCTCGCTGGCGCAGGCGACCAGATGGGTAACCCACGATTTGGTCAGCCGATGCCACTTGCGAGTTTTGATCGAGCCGATGCTGTTGGGAATAGTGGTGACTGACAGTAGTCCGCCATCGGCGCGTTGATGCAGGTTTGCGAGCCAGCCCTCCAGCCGCGAACCCTGCAGGTCGAGACTGACCGGGATCGCACTGGTCAACGGCGTCGGCCATAACGTCAGCAACTGTTGATAACGCTGCAGAAGATCCGGTAGCGGTTCGATCAGTTCATGCTGTAGGCATTCGCCAAAACCGGCCATAGGCAGCAGACCACTGTTTTGCAGGCGCAGCGCCCGGGCTTGCAGCGCCTGATCGATATTGTCCGGCTGGCTGAGCGCGGCATCCAGCAAGCTGTCGCTGAGCGTGTAGCGCTGCAGCGCGTCGAGCACGAAAGGTTCTTCATCGGCCAACGGCGCTTGCGCGGACTCGAAATAGACCTTGAGACGCTGGGTGAAAAAATGCCGAACCGGATTACGCAGAAAATCCTGAAGCAATGCCAGCGTCAGCGGTTCCTCTTGAACATATGGCGCGAGTAACGGTGCTTCACTTTGCTGCGCTTTCTCTTGATGCAACACCTGCCACTCGCTGGCGTAGCTGAACAGTTGCTCGCCTTCGTGGAAATAGCGGGCGCTGAAAGGTTGCAGGGGATGTTCTTCGGTCAGCGCGTCTAACAGATCCTGGCTTGGGTCGATTGAATGCCAGCCGCTGGCGAGGTGATCGCGCAACTGGCCGATGAGCACCGAGGCAGGTCGTTCGCTGTTGTCACGGATGCTGCGACCGACCCAACTGATATAGAGCTGAGAGCGTGCGGACAACAGCGCTTCGAGTAACAGGTAGCGATCGTCTTCACGTCGTGAGCGATCCCCAGGTCGGTAATCGCTGCCCATCAGATCGAAGTCCAGCGGCGGCTGCGCGCGCGGATAATCGCCGTCGTTCATGCCCAGCAGACATACCAGCTTGAAAGGAATGGCACGCATCGGCATCAAGGTGCAGAAATTCACCGCACCGGCGAGGAATCGTTGCGACAAACGGCCCTGATCCAGCCCGGCGAGCCAGGCTTCGCGCACGACAGTCAGCGGCAGTTCGTCAGTCAGCCCGACCGCCTCGCAGGTCTCGAGCCAGGTTTCGCGAAGCTCTTCCAGTTGGGTCAGCAGGTAGTCGTCGTGCTCGTTGCTCGCCTGAAAGAACACCTGCATCAGCGCCTGCAAACGCAGCCCCCACTCTTTCGGTTGAGCCGGTTGCGTGAGTTGCCGATGAGCGATTTCCAGGGCATCCAGCAGAGCCACCAGTGGACCGATCAGGGCAGCATCAAGCCCACCAATTTCGTCGTAAGGCTCGATACCTGCACATGCGTCGGCACTGCCGACGGCGTAGCCCAGCAGCATTCGGCGCAGGCCGAAATGCCAGCTGTTCTGCTCCAGTTCCTCCGGCAAACCGAGACCGGCCCGTTGCTCGGCACTCATGCCCCAACGCACGCCGGCGCCTTCGATCCAGCGATGCAAAGTTGGCAGGTCGCGCTCCTCTACGCCAAAGCGAGCACGCAGAGCCGGGACATCGAGCAGGTCGAGGATCTCACTGACCGGGAAACGACTGTCCGGCAATTTGAGCAAATGTTCGACCGCGATTAGCAACGGATCACGTCCACGCTGGCCCTGGTCCGCCAAAGTAAAAGGAATGAAGCGCGGGTCAAAACGATCGAGCTGACCGAAAACCGCGCGGATATGCGGTGCATAGCTGTCGATATCCGGGACCATGACGATTACGTCGCGGGGGCGCAAGTCCGGGTCGGCACTGAAACGCGCCAGCAGTTGGTCGTGCAGGATCTCGACTTCACGCTGGGCACTGTGGGCGATGTGAAAACGTATTGAATGGTCTTGGGTTGCATCGACCGCTGGCCAGAGTTCGCGTGTCTCGTTGAGGGGACGTAACTCCAGAATGTCGTCCTGCAGCTGGTTAATCATGTTGTGGGGCTGGGCTTCGCTGAACAGGTCGATGCGGCCGTCACGAAAGGCTGCGCGGTAGCTGTTGGGGTCGTCGTAGCTGTCGAGCAGGTTGATATAGTCGCGACCTTGCTTGCCCCAAGCGGCCAGCAACGGATGTGCGTGCTGATGCAGGGTCTCGGCGTCAAGTACCACTGGCATCCCGCTTTTGCGTTGTTGCCGCTTGTATTGATGCCGCAGCAGATCCTTGTCGGCGACGATATCGGCCCAGTGATGGCGACAGGGGTTGTGTACGCAAAGTAGAACCTGACTGAAGCACGCCAGACCGGCGAGCGCTTCAAGTACCTGCGCGGGTAGCGAAGAAATACCAAAAACGATCACACGCGGTGGCAGTGAAGCCGGAGCCTCATCAAGGGTGTTGATGCGCTCCATGAAACGTTGATGGACGCCGGCACGACTCTGCGCCATGCCTTGTTCGCCGACGTCATCCAGCAGCGCTCGCCACAACTCGGCCTGCCAGCAACTGGTCGGTGGCAGAGGTTTGATTTCACCTCGCACATTGCGCAGTTGGTGGCGGCCTTCAGCCCAATCTTCCAGCCAGTCGGCCCGGTAGACCTGATATTGGTCAAACAGGTCGGCCAGACGCTCTGACAATTGATAGCGCTTGCGCAGATCGCTGTCGTGGGTGAGGAAGCGTTGCAGCGGCTCGAAATGGGCGCGGTCGATTACCTGTGGCAAGAGGCGCATCAGGCGCCAGGTCAGCGGAGCCTTATCGAGCAGGGATTTTGCCGGAATCTCTTCTCGTCCCAATACCATGCGATAGAGCTGCCACATGAAACTGCCGGGTAGTTGCACGTCAATCGCCGCAGCGATTCCGCAACCGCCAAGGTCGTCGTCTTCGGGATCCTCGGCCAATGCCAGTTTGAGCCATTGGGCGATGCCGTTGCTTTGTACCAAAGCGATTTCATTTTCCAAGGGTGCCAGTGGGTAACGCCGCATGATGCTGACCACAAGGCTGCGCAGCTCATCGAGACTGTTGCTCTGAACCACCATGAATGCAGCGTTGAGGGACTGGGCGTCCGACATATGGATTCCTTGGAAAATCGCTAAAGCCGAGGCAGAACCTTAGCATTGTCGGCCGGCTGTGACAGCCGGACGAGGTCTGCGAAGGCTGTAAGAACTTTCTCGCAGGCAAAACAAAACCCCAACTGCTTTCGCAATTGGGGTTTCGGA
>NZ_RCOD01000010.1:107590-135790 GCF_004307505.1 Pseudomonas sp. Sample_11 | reverse complement strand
CCCCAAAAACCCCTCAACCCTGCCCATCCCCAAGGGTATAAATAAGTAACACCAAGCCCCACCCAAGCGCACAGAACAAGACCGGCGCACCATTTCAGTGCCCAGAATGCACCGCAAAAACCACCCGCAAACGGTCAAATGCGTCAAAAGTTATACGGATGCGACATTAAGGTACGTTCGTGCCACCGTTTAACGCCGCCGACCGCTCTGGATCTTGCATTGGGTATGGGGCCTGCATAAGTATCCGCAGGCACGACTCACGAGGTCGTACCTCACAACTAAAAAATGACAACAAATCATGAGGCCAACATGCTTAAACACGCGGTCATTCCGTTTCTAGTCGGCGCAGGCTTGTTAGCCTCCGCACCTTTCGCCACCGCTGCGACTAACCTGGTGTTCTGCTCCGAAGGGAGCCCGGCCGGTTTTGATCCAGGCCAGTACACCACCGGAACCGACTTCGACGCCTCAGCCGAAACCATGTTCAACCGCCTGACCCAGTTCGAGCGCGGCGGCACCGCCGTGATTCCTGGCCTGGCGACCAAGTGGGACATTTCCGACGATGGCCTGACTTACACCTTCCACCTGCGTGAAGGCGTCAAGTTCCACACCACCCCGTATTTCAAGCCGACTCGTGAATTCAACGCCGACGACGTGCTGTTTACGTTCAACCGCATGATCAACAAGGACGACCCGTTCCGTAAGGCGTACCCGACCGAATTCCCGTACTTCACCGACATGGGGATGGACACCAACATCACCAAGATCGATAAAGTCGACGACCACACCGTCAAGTTCACCCTGAAAGAAGTCGACGCCGCGTTCATCCAGAACATGGCCATGAGCTTCGCTTCCGTGCAGTCCGCCGAATACGCGGCCCAACTGCTCAAGGATGGCAAAGCCGCCGACATCAACCAGAAGCCGATCGGCACCGGCCCGTTCGTGTTCAAGAGCTACCAGAAAGACTCGAACATCCGTTACACCGGCAACAAGGATTACTGGAAACCTGAAGACGTGAAGATCGACAACCTGATCTTCGCCATCACTACCGACCCATCGGTGCGTATCCAGAAGCTGAAGAAGAACGAGTGCCAGGTCACCCTGTTCCCGCGTCCGGCCGATCTGAAAGCGCTGAAAGAAGACAAGTCGCTGAAGATGCCGGATCAGGCTGGCTTCAACCTGGGCTACATCGCTTACAACGTGATGGACAAGGTCAAGGGCAGCAACGAGGCCAACCCGCTGGCTGACCTGCGCGTGCGTCAGGCGCTGGACATGGCCGTGAACAAGCCGCAGATCATCGATTCGGTTTACCAGGGCGCCGGCCAACTGGCCGTCAACGCCATGCCACCGACCCAGTGGTCCTACGACACCACGATCAAGGATGCCAAGTACGACCCTGAGAAAGCCAAACAGCTGCTCAAGGAAGCCGGCGTCAAGGAAGGTACCGAGATCGTCCTGTGGGCGATGCCGGTGCAGCGTCCGTACAACCCGAACGCCAAACTGATGGCTGAAATGCTCCAGTCCGACTGGGCCAAGATCGGCTTGAAAGTGAAGATCACCAGCTACGAGTGGGGCGAGTACATCAAGCGTTCCAAAGGTGGCGAGAACCAGGCCATGATCATTGGCTGGAGCGGTGACAATGGTGATCCGGACAACTGGCTCAACGTTCTGTTCGGCTGCGACTCGCTGAGCGGCAACAACTTCTCCAAGTGGTGCGACAAGAAGTTCGACGGCCTGGTGAAAGAAGCCAAACGCACTACTGACCAGGGCAAGCGCACCGAGCTGTACAAACAGGCGCAACACGTCCTCAAAGATGCAGTTCCAATGACACCTATCGCTCACTCGACGGTGTATCAACCCATGCGCGCCAACGTGCAGGACTTCAAGATCAGCCCATTTGGCCTGAATTCCTTCTACGGCGTCAGCGTCAGCAAGTAAGACATTGCAACGGCGGCGTTTCTGACGTCGCCGTTACTTTATCTACCGGGAAAAAAGGAAAAGACCTACACCCAAATCCGCCGCAGATGATTGCTTCGGTATAGGCGCGTCGACTTTTCCTACGAGCATTAAGGCAATTACGTATTTACTGCCAGAGGCACGGTGCCTACCGTCGCGTACTGACCAGTGTCTGCGTGGGCCACCGGTTTTGCCGTACGTATTGGATTGAGCTCAATGCGACCAGAAAGTCCCGGGATAGGGACCCTGACGCATTGCACAACACTAAAAAGAGGGAGCGTCATGCGCCATACCTTGATTTTTTCCGCACTGTTGGGCGCCGGCCTGTTGGCCGCCACGTCTGCAAGCTACGCCGCCAGCGACAGCCTGGTGTTTTGCTCGGAAGGCAGCCCGGCGGGTTTCGATACCGCGCAGTACACGACGGCCACCGACAACGACGCCGCCGAGCCGCTGTACAACCGCCTCGTCGAGTTTGAAAAAGGCGCGACCAATGTCGTACCGGGCCTGGCGACCAAGTGGGACATTTCCGAAGATGGCCTGAAATACACCTTTCACCTGCGTGAAGGCGTGAAATTTCATACAACCCCTTACTTCAAGCCGGGCCGTGATTTCAACGCTGACGATGTCGTGTTCACGTTCACTCGCATGCTCGATGCGCAACAACCGTTCCGCAAGGCCTACCCCACCGAGTTTCCGTACTTCAACGGGATGAGCCTGAACAAGAACATCGCCAAGGTCGAGAAGACCGGGCCGCTGACCGTGGAGTTCACGCTCAACAGCGTCGATGCGGCGTTCATCCAGAACATCGCGATGAGCTTCGCTTCGATTCTGTCTGCCGAATACGCCGACAAGCTGCTGGCCGACGGCAAGCCGAGCGACATCAACCAGAAGCCGATCGGCACCGGGCCGTTCGTATTCAAGAGCTACCAGAAAGACTCGAACATCCGCTATACCGGCAACCCGCAGTACTGGGATCCGAGCCGGGTCAAGCTGAAGAACCTGATTTTTGCGATCAACACCGACGCTTCGGTACGCGTGCAGAAGCTCAAGGCCAACGAGTGCCAGATCACCCTGCACCCGCGCCCCGCCGATGTTGAAGCGCTGAAGGCCGACCCGAAACTGCAACTGATTTCCAAGCCGGGCTTCAACCTCGGCTACATCGCCTACAACGTGCGCCACAAGCCATTCGATCAACTCGAAGTGCGTCAGGCGCTGGACATGGCGGTGAATAAACAGGGAATTCTCAACGCTGTTTATCAAGGCGCCGGCCAACTGGCCGTCAACGCCATGCCACCGACCCAGTGGTCCTACGACGACACCATCAAGGACGCCGCCTACAACCCGGAAAAAGCCAAGGAACTGCTCAAGGCTGCCGGCGTGAAAGAAGGCACCGAGATCACCCTGTGGGCGATGCCGGTGCAGCGTCCATACAACCCGAACGCCAAGCTGATGGCCGAAATGCTCCAGTCCGACTGGGCCAAGATCGGTCTGAAAGTGAAGATCGTCAGCTACGAATGGGGCGAGTACATCAAGCGCACCAAGAACGGCGAGCACGACGTCAGCCTGATCGGCTGGACCGGTGACAATGGGGACCCGGACAACTGGCTGGGCACGCTGTACAGCTGCGACGCCATCGGCGGCAACAACTACTCCATGTGGTGCGACCCGGCTTACGACAAGCTGATCAAACAGGCCAAGGTCGTCACCGACCGCGACCAGCGCACCGTGCTTTATAAACAGGCCCAGCAATTGCTTAAACAGCAAGTGCCGATCACGCCTGTCGCCCACTCGACGGTCAACCAGCCGTTAAGCACCCGGGTCGAAGGGTTCAAAGTCAGCCCGTTCGGCCGCAACGTGTTCTCGGGTGTCAGTATCGATTAAACCGACCGATTAGCCGCAATGCTGAGGGGAGCCGTCTACTCCCCTCACGCAAGCGCTTTGCCTAAATTCGCCAATCCGGCTTTTTGCAAACGTTTGCGATGTGTGAACGAGTTCTAAACCAATAACCGGCATACCAAAAAAAGCCGGGATAAAAAGAAAGTAAAGGAGCTTCACCCATGAAACTGAGCAGCACCGCGATACTGGCCCTGGCCATCAGCAGCATCACCGCCACGGCGTACGCCGAACCTGCAAGTCAGGAGTTCGTCCCTACCACATTGGCCGGCAGCAGCGCCCAAAGCGAGGCCAAAGGCTTTATCGATGGACAAAGCCTGGGCGGTACAACCCGTAACTGGTATGCCAACGAACTGAAGCGTCGTGATGACCGTTTCAGCTACGTGAAAAACAGCGACAAGAATACTTCGCCATTGGTCAAGACGCCGACTGCGCGTCGCATCAACTGGGTGCAAGGCACCATCGTCAACTACACCTCGGGCTTCACCCAAGGCACCGTTGGCGTCAGCACCGAAGTCGCCGCTTACAACGCCATCGTTCTGGACCGTGACCGCAAGGACATCGCCGGCGGTTCCAACCGTACCCTGGCGCACTCCGACGGCGACGCTGTCGACCAGTGGAGCAAACTGGGTCTGGCCAACGTCAAGCTGCGTGTTTCCAACACCACGCTCACCGCCGGTCGCCAGAACTTCAGCACCCCGATCGTTGACGTCATCGGCAACCGTCCGCTGCCTTCGAGCTTTGAGGGTATTACCCTGCACAGCGAAGAGTTCAACAACCTGTCGTTCGACCTCGGTGGCTTCGACCGTGTTTCGCCGCGTACCGAGCAGAGCCTGTCGAAATTCCGTACCGAGTACTCGGCCACTGGCGTTGAGACCGACAAGGTCTACATCGCTGGCGTCAACTATCAGCCGTTCAAGAGTCTGAAAACCAGCCTGTACGGCTCCAACGTCGAAGACTTCTGGAACCAGTACTACTTCGGTGCCACCCACGAACTGGGTGACAGCCAGGTGCTGAGCCTGACCACCGGTCTGAACTACTACAAGACCGTCGACGAAGGCAAAAAGCTGATGGGCGAGATCGACAACGATACTTACTCGCTGTCGCTGGGTCTGGCTCACCAGGCTCACAGCCTGACCTTCTCGTACCAGGAAGTGAATGGCGACACCTACTTCGACTACCTGCACGAAACCAACGGCATCTACCTGGCCAACTCCCTGCTGTCGGACTTCAACGGCCCGAACGAGAAGTCCTTCCAGATCGCCTACGGCATCAACATGGCCGAATATGGCGTGCCAGGCCTGAAGTTCAACATCTACCAGGCACGCGGCTGGGGCATTGACGGGACTCACTACCGTGGCACCGCCTACACCGACCCGGGCGCCAAGCGCGGCGACCTGAGCCTGATGGACGGCGAAACTCACTACGAATACGGCATCGGTGCTTCCTACGCCGTGCAGAGCGGACCGCTCAAAGCCACCGCGATTCGCGCGACGTACACCACGCACCGCGCCAGTGAAAACCAGGCTGACGGCAACATCAACGAGTTCCGTCTCGTGACCACGATTCCATTCAACATCCTGTAAAAACGCCAACCGACGGCTGACTCATGATGAGTCGGCCGTTCGGTTTTCTGTCTTCAACCGATTGCAGAGGGTTATCGATGAAAATGCTTCCCCTACGTGCGGCCATCGCGGCTGCGTTGCTGAGTGTCGCTGTCGGCGCCTCGGCCAAACCCTTGGTGGTCTGCACCGAAGCCAGCCCGGAAGGCTTCGATATGGTCCAGTACACAACTGCAGTCACGGCGGACGCTGTGGCCGAAACCATCTTCAATCGCCTGGCCGATTTCAAGCCCGGCACCACAGAAGTGATCCCGGCACTCGCCGAGTCCTGGGACATCAGCGAAGACGGCCTGACCTACACGTTCCACCTGCGCAAAGGCGTCAAGTTTCACACCACCGAATATTTCAAGCCGACCCGCGACATGAACGCCGACGACGTGGTCTGGAGCTTCCAGCGTCAGCTGGACCCGAATCACCCGTGGCACAAACTGTCGAGCGTGGGCTTCCCGTACTTTGAAAGCATGGGCTTCAAGGAACTGCTGAAAAGCGTAGAAAAAGTCGACGACAACACAGTCAAGTTCACCCTGACCCGTCGCGAAGCGCCGTTCCTGGCCGACATCGCCATGGCCTTCTCGTCGATCTACCCGGCCGAATACGCCGACCAGTTGCTCAAGGCCAACAAGACCGGCGATCTGAACAACAAGCCGATCGGCACCGGCCCGTTCATTTTCCAGCGCTACGCCAAGGATGCGCAGGTGCGCTTCAAGGCCAACCCGGACTACTTCCGTGGCAAGCCGCCGGCCGACGCGTTGATCCTGGCGATCGCCACCGACAACAACGTGCGCCTGCAAAAGCTCAAGGCCAACGAGTGCCAGATCGCGCTGTATCCGAAACCGGATGACATCCCGAGCATCAAGAAAGACAGCAAGCTGAAAGTCGACGAGCTGGACGCGATGACCGTTTCGTACATCGCCATGAACACCCAGCACAAGTACATGAGCGACGTACGCGTGCGCAAAGCCATCGACATCGCGTTCGACAAGGAAGCCTACGTCAACGCGCTGTTCGGCAAAGGCAACGCGTCGGTGGCGGTCAACCCGTACCCACCGACTCTGCTCGGCTACAACCATGACCTGAAGAACCCGCCACGCGACCTGGACAAGGCACGTGCCCTGCTCAAGGAAGCCGGGGTTCCGGAAGGCACTACCTTCACCCTGTTCACCCGTAACGGCGGCGGTCCGACCAACCCCAACCCGATGCTCGGCGCGCAAATGATGCAGGCTGACCTGGCGAAAGTCGGGATCAAGATCGACATCCGCGTGATGGAATGGGGCGAAATGCTCAAGCGCGCCAAGGCCGGCGAGCACGACATGGTCTCGGCCGGATGGGCGGGCGACAACGGCGACCCGGATAACTTCCTGACGCCTATGCTCAGTTGCGAGGCCGCCAAGAACGGCGAAAACTACGCACGCTGGTGCAACGAGAAATTCCAGGCACTGCTGGATGAAGCGCGGGCTAAAGTAGATCCGGCCGAACGCGCCGCGCTCTACGAACAGGCCCAAGTGCTGTTTAATCAGGACCAGCCATGGATCAGCATGGCCCATACTCGGATGTTCACTGCAATGCGCAACAATGTAGAGGGCTACCACATCAGCCCTCTCACCACTAATAACTTCGCCACCACCCAGGTGAAGTAGATAAGAAACGCCCGGCGTCCCTTACCTGAGGGACGCCGGACACGCCTAACCGGCTGATGAGGTACCACACAAGATGTTTAGTTTTATTGCCCGCCGACTGGGGTTGTTGATCCCCACGTTTTTCGGCATCACCTTGCTGACTTTCGCGTTGATTCGCATGATTCCGGGCGACCCCGTGGAAGTGATGATGGGCGAACGTCGGGTCGACCCCGAAATGCACGCTCAGGCAATGGAACGCCTGGGGCTGAACAAGCCGCTGTATGCCCAGTATCTGGACTACATCGGCAAACTGGCCCAGGGCGATCTCGGTGAGTCGTTGCGTACCCGTGAAAGTGTGTGGACCGAGTTCACCTCTCTTTTCCCGGCGACCCTGGAACTGTCCATGGCCGCCCTGCTGTTCGCTGGCATCCTCGGGCTTCTGGCCGGGGTGATCGCGGCACTCAAACGAGGATCGCTGTTCGACCACGGGGTGATGGGCATCTCCCTCGCGGGCTATTCGATGCCGATCTTCTGGTGGGGCCTGATCCTGATCATGTTCTTCTCGGTGAGCCTGGGCTGGACTCCGGTTTCCGGGCGCATCGACCTGTTGTATGACATCGAGCCGAAGACCGGCTTCATGCTGATCGACACGCTGCTGGCCGATGACGTCGGCGCGTTCTTCGACGCCCTGCATCACCTGATCCTGCCGGCCATCGTGCTCGGCACCATTCCGCTGGCGGTAATCGCGCGGATGACCCGTTCGTCGATGCTCGAAGTGCTGCGCGAAGACTACATCCGCACCGCCAAGGCCAAAGGCCTGTCGCCGTCGCGCGTGGTGTTCGTGCATGGTCTGCGCAACGCACTGATTCCGGTGCTGACCGTGGTCGGCCTGCAGGTCGGCACGCTGCTGGCCGGTGCGGTCCTGACCGAAACCATCTTCTCCTGGCCCGGTATCGGTAAATGGCTGATCGAAGCCATCGGCGCCCGGGACTATCCGGTGGTGCAAAACGGCATCCTGTTAATCGCCTGCCTGGTGATTCTGGTCAACTTCGTGGTGGACATCCTCTACGGCTTTGCCAACCCACGCATCCGTCATCAGCGCTGAGGTCAATACCCATGAGCACTCCAACATCCTCAGTAGCCACCGCCACGTCCGCCGTGGATCAAAGCCTGCTGTACCCGTCGCCGTACAAAGAATTCTGGCAAGCGTTCTCGAAGAACAAGGGCGCCGTTGCCGGCCTGCTGTTCATGCTGCTGATCATCTTCTGCGCGATCTTCGCGCCGTGGGTCGCGCCGCATAATCCGAGCGAGCAATACCGTGACTTCCTGCTGACGCCGCCGGCGTGGCTCGAAGGCGGGCAGATGCAGTTCCTGCTCGGCACCGATGAACTCGGCCGTGACCTGCTGTCTCGTCTGATACAGGGTTCGCGCCTGTCGCTGCTGATCGGCTTGTCGTCGGTGGTGATGTCATTGATTCCGGGGATCCTGCTGGGTCTGTTCGCCGGTTTCTTCCCGAAAGTGGTCGGCCCGACCATCATGCGTCTGATGGACATCATGCTGGCCCTGCCGTCGCTGCTGCTGGCCGTGGCGATCGTCGCCATCCTCGGCCCTGGCCTGATCAACACCGTGATCGCGATTGCTGTGGTTTCGCTGCCGTCCTACGTGCGTCTGACCCGTGCTGCCGTCATGGGCGAACTGAACCGCGACTACGTCACCGCCGCGCGTCTGGCCGGTGCCGGTCTGCCGCGTCTGATGTTCATCACCGTGCTGCCCAACTGCATGGCGCCGCTGATCGTGCAGGCAACCCTGAGCTTCTCTTCGGCGATTCTTGATGCCGCCGCACTGGGCTTCCTCGGCCTCGGCGTACAACCGCCAACCCCTGAGTGGGGCACCATGCTGGCCTCGGCCCGCGACTACATCGAACGCGCCTGGTGGGTGGTAAGTCTGCCTGGCCTGACCATTTTGCTCAGCGTGCTGGCAATCAACTTGATGGGCGACGGCCTGCGCGATGCGCTGGACCCGAAACTCAAGAACGCCGCCTGAGGAGATTCAAATGTCACTGCTAGAAATCAAGAATCTCAACGTCCGCTTCGGCGACAAGACCGCGACCCCGGTGGTCGACGGCCTCGACCTCAAGGTCGACAAGGGCGAAGTATTGGCCATCGTTGGCGAGTCGGGTTCGGGTAAGTCCGTGACCATGATGGCGCTGATGGGCCTGATCGAGCACCCCGGCATCGTCACCGCTGACTCGCTCAGCTTCGACGGCAAGGACATGCTCAAACTGAGCAACCGTCAGCGTCGGCAGATCGTCGGCAAAGACCTGTCGATGGTCTTCCAGGACCCGATGACCGCGCTGAACCCGAGCTACACCGTCGGTTTCCAGATCGAGGAAGTGCTGCGCCTGCACCTGAAAATGTCCGGCAAGCAAGCGCGCAAGCGTGCCATCGAACTGCTGGAAAAAGTCGAGATCCCGGGCGCCGCCAGTCGTATGGACGCCTATCCGCATCAACTGTCTGGCGGTATGAGCCAACGCGTCGCGATCGCCATGGCGATTGCCGGCGAGCCGAAACTGTTGATCGCCGACGAACCGACCACCGCGCTGGACGTGACGATTCAGGCGCAGATCATGGATCTGCTGCTGGCGTTGCAGAAAGAGCAGAACATGGGCCTGGTGCTGATCACTCACGACCTCGCGGTCGTGGCGGAAACTGCCCAGCGCGTCTGCGTGATGTATGCCGGCCAGGCGGTGGAAGTCGGTCAGGTGCCGCAACTGTTCGACATCCCGGCGCACCCGTACAGCGAAGCGCTGCTCAAGGCGATTCCCGAGCACAGCCTCGGCGCCTCGCGTCTGTCGACCCTGCCGGGCATCGTCCCGGGCCGTTATGACCGTCCGCAGGGTTGCCTGCTGTCGCCGCGCTGCCCGTACGTGCAGGACAACTGCCGCACCCAGCGTCCGGGCCTTGATCCGAAAGCCAACAGCCTCGCCCGCTGCTTCTACCCGCTGAACCAGGAGGTGGCGTAATGGCCGTCGTACTTACCGCCCGCGACCTGACCCGTCACTACGAAGTCTCCCGTGGCCTGTTCAAGGGCCACGCCACCGTGCGCGCGCTCAACGGCGTGTCGTTCGAACTGGAAGCCGGCAAGACCCTTGCCGTGGTAGGCGAATCGGGCTGTGGCAAATCCACTCTCGCCCGCGCCCTGACGCTGATCGAAGAGCCGTCGTCGGGCTCGCTGCAGATCGCCGGTCAGGAAGTTGCCGGCGCCGACAAGGCCGAGCGCAAGCAACTGCGCAAAGACGTGCAGATGGTGTTTCAGAGCCCGTACGCGTCGTTGAACCCACGGCAGAAAATCGGTGATCAACTGGCCGAGCCGCTGCTGATCAACACCAAGCTGTCGGCCACCGAACGTCGCGAGAAAGTCCAGGCGATGATGAAGCAGGTCGGCTTGCGCCCTGAGCATTACCAGCGCTATCCGCACATGTTCTCCGGCGGTCAGCGCCAGCGTATCGCCCTGGCGCGGGCAATGATGCTGCAACCGAAAGTGCTGGTCGCGGACGAACCGACTTCGGCGCTGGACGTGTCGATTCAGGCCCAGGTGCTCAACCTGTTCATGGATCTGCAGCAGGAGTTCAACACCGCCTACGTGTTCATCTCGCACAACCTCGCGGTGGTGCAGCACGTGGCCGATGACGTGATGGTGATGTACCTCGGCCGCCCGGTAGAACTGGGACCGAAAAACGACATCTACGAGCGCCCGCTGCATCCGTACACCCAAGCGCTGCTGTCGGCGACCCCGACGATTCACCCGGACCCGAACAAGCCGAAAATCAAGATCGTCGGCGAACTGCCCAACCCGCTGAACCCGCCACCGGGCTGTGCTTTCCACAAGCGCTGCCCGTACGCGACCGAGCGTTGCACCACGGAAGAGCCGCTGTTGCGTGAACTGGATAATCGGCAGGTGGCTTGCCACTACGCCGAGCAATTCCTCGACGGCGCGGCGTAAGACCACGGCAAAACCTGTAGGAGCTGACGAGTGCAACGAGGCTGCGATCTTTTGATTTTCAGAAGCAAGATCAAATGATCGCAGCGTTCCGCAGCTCCTACAGGGGATTTGCGTTGAACCAGAATCAATAAAACCCCTTCCACCTCGATTGCGCATCAGTCGAGGCAGAAGGGGTTTTTCTTTGCCCGGCGATCTACGTCTGGCTATCACCTTCGTCATCCGGGTCATCGGTATCCGGCTCGTCCGTGGTCGAGTCGTCGTCATCGGCGCTGCCACCCTGATTCATATCCCCCGGTTCCGACTCGGACTTGGCCAGCATCAGGCCGCTATGCCCTACCTGGCCGTTAAACGCCTGAGATTCGTGATCCTCGCACTCGGCCCACGCCGTTGCGGTGCCGAGGGATAGCATCACCATCACTTTCAACAACATCAAAACCCGTAGCAATCTGCCTTTCATGGCCGACTCCATCCTGTTGCGCTAAGACATGCTTGCCGGACTGGCTCGATGTGAAATCTAGTTGCGATCCGACCGGCTCACCACTTAGGACGCGACCGCGCAGGCAGAAATGCCATCGACCGCCAGATTGCTTTCGAATAACCCTGATAACCGAATCAGCTAAGCGCCGCGCGTGGCCTGCCAGGTCAAAGGAATGGAGAGCAACACCAGCAGGGCGCTCATCAGCCACACACTGTGCCCGCCAAACTCGCCGTAGAGTTGACCGCTGAGCACCGGCGACAACAACGCGCTGGCGCTCCAGCTCATGAAGAACAGCCCGAAGTACTGACCGCTTTTGCCGCTCTGCGCGAACTGCATCGCCAGTACATTCAACGGCGGCATGAACAAGGCCTCGCCCAGCGTCCAGATCAGTGTCGACAGACAGACAAAAGCCAAGCCGGAACCGAACGGCAACATGCCCAATCCGCAGGCCAACAGCACACTGCCGACGAGCATTTGCCAACGCGAGCCCCAACGCTCGACCGAGTGCGACAGCGGGATTTGCAAAGCGATCACCAACAGCGCATTGAGCCCGAACTGCCAGCCGATCGCTTCGGTGCTCAGGTGGTAGTAATCACGCAGATAATTGCCCAGTGTGCTGTAGACCGTGTCGAATGCAATGCCGAGCACGGCCGTCGCCGCCAGCAGCCAGAGGAACGGCTTGTCGCGATACGGCAGGCTTGAGCCATCGATCGATTCGTCTTCAACCACCAGCACCGGCCGCCGCCACGTCGTACGCACGAACCACAGCAACGCCAGCATCGTCATCGCCGCACTGACAAAAAACACCCAACGAAAATCCGCCTGCGCCAACACCCCACCGGCCACCCCGGCGGCGGCCATGCCCAGATTACGCGCCACCCGACTCAGAGCCTGCGCACGCGAGCGTTGCGCGACTTCGCAATACTCCATGATCAGCCGCTGATGCAACGTCCGAATCGCCCCATCGATGACACCGCTAAGCAATAGCAAACCGGCGAGCCAAGGCACCTGCGTCACCAGCCCCAGCAGCATCAACACCCACACCGAAACGAAAAACAGCGCCGCCGTCAGCCGCGCCGTGCGCACATGATCACTGAGCCAGCCACCGAGCATCGAACCGACCAGCAACCCGGCGCCATAGGCTGAAAGCAACCAGCCCACGGTTTCAATCGCCAGACCCAGCTCCTGACGCAGGTACAGCGCCATGAACAACTTGACCATGGCGCTGAGGCGGTTGATGAACAACAGAGCCGCGAGGACCCAGGCCATGGGGGTGAAATAGCCTTTAAGAAGCAACAGGGGATTCAGCCGACTCGTCACTCCATTGACCTCTTCGAACGACTTGCAGGGACTGGAACACTACCGGTCAGCATGGCGGTTGTCGCATACCAGCACATCCAAAACACGGAAAAAAGGAACCGCCCTACAACACGCTGTAGGAAATGCCGCAGAGTGCGGGCTTTTGACCTTGCTTTTCAGCTTCGCACTCTCCAACAGCCGAAACATGTGCGCTCTACGTGTCGCTTTTTTGAGATTTTGACGACACGTCATGATCTCATGTCGCTGACGACGACATGTGCGCATGTCGTGTCTTCAAAATGGATTTCAAGCGACGTATTGTTCTCCAACCCAGCGCACGTTATGAAGAAAGACCACGCTCGGCCCAAAAGCCAAGACCAAAACCGGCAGCCCATAAAAAAACCCTCAAGGCCTACACCTCAGGGGCTTTCAGAAAAACACCTCAAACCTTAATGATGCTCCCGCGTCGCGCGGAATTTCACATCCGGCCAGCGCTCTTCCATCAACGCCAGATTCACCCGCGTCGGCGCCAGGTAAGTCAGGTGACCACCGCCATCCAGCGCGAGGTTCTCCACCGCCTTGTTGGAAAACTCCTCAAGCTTCTTCTTGTCGTCGCACTCGATCCAGCGCGCCGAATACACGGTGATCGGCTCATACGAGCACTCGACCTTGTATTCCTCTTTCAAACGGCTGGCGACCACATCGAACTGCAGCACACCGACGGCGCCGAGAATGATGTCGTTGCTGCGCTCGGGGAAGAACACCTGCGTCGCGCCCTCTTCCGCCAACTGCTGCAAGCCCTGACGCAACTGCTTGGATTTCAGCGGATCACGCAGACGCACGCGACGGAACAGTTCCGGGGCGAAGTGCGGAATACCGGTGAAACCGAGGACTTCGCCTTCGCTGAAGGTGTCGCCGATCTGGATCGTGCCGTGGTTGTGCAGACCGATGATGTCGCCGGCGTAGGCCTCTTCCAGTTGCTCACGCTCGGAGGAGAAGAACGTCAGGGCGTCGCCGATGCGCACGTCCTTGCCGGTACGCACGTGGCGCATCTTCATGCCTTTTTCGTACTTGCCCGAGCAGATACGCATGAAGGCAATACGGTCGCGGTGTTTCGGGTCCATGTTCGCCTGGATCTTGAAGATGAAGCCCGAGAACTTCTCCTCCACCGGCTCGACGGTGCGCTCGTTGGCCACACGGGCCAGCGGACGCGGCGCCCAATCGACGACAGCATCGAGCACGTGGTCGACACCGAAGTTGCCCAGTGCAGTACCGAAGAACACCGGGGTCAGTTGGCCGTCGAGGAATTCCTGCTGGTTGAATTCGTGGCAGGCACCCTGTACCAGTTCCAGCTGCTCGATGAAACGCTCGTACTCATCGCCCAGATGCGCGCGCGCCTCGTCGGAGTCGAGTTTCTCGATGATCTTGGTTTCGGTGCGCTCGTGACCGTGACCGGCGGTGTAAACAATGATGTAGTCGTCGGCCAGGTGATACACGCCCTTGAAATCGCGGTAGCAACCGATCGGCCAGGTGATCGGCGCAGCCTTGATCTTCAGGACTGCTTCGATCTCGTCGAGCAGTTCGATCGGGTCGCGAATGTCACGGTCGAGTTTGTTGATGAAGCTGACGATCGGCGTGTCACGCAGACGGCAGACGTCCATCAGCGCAATGGTCCGTGGCTCAACACCCTTACCGCCGTCGAGCACCATCAAGGCCGAGTCCACCGCTGTCAGGGTGCGGTAGGTGTCTTCGGAGAAGTCTTCGTGACCCGGGGTGTCGAGCAGGTTGATCATGTGTTCGCGATAGGGGAACTGCATGACCGACGTGGTAATGGAAATACCCCGCTGCTTCTCCATCTCCATCCAGTCGGATGTCGCATGGCGATCGGATTTACGGGATTTCACCGTACCGGCCACTGCAATCGCCTTGCCCATCAACAGGAGCTTTTCGGTGATCGTGGTTTTACCGGCATCGGGGTGGGAAATAATGGCGAAAGTGCGGCGTTTCGCGACTTCGGCGGCCTGTTGGGTCATGGGAAATCGCCTGGCGGTGATTCAAAAAAGGGCGGCGAGTATAGCTTAAAAAGTGATCGCCGAACCACCATCCCTCGGCCGAGCAAAACCCCGTAGGAGCTGCCGAAGGCTGCGATCTTTTGATCTTGTTTTCAGCAGCAAAGTCAAAAGATCGCAGCCTTCGGCAGCTCCAACAGGGTGGCCAAATAGTGTCTAACGTGGGAACCTTTTAAAGCACGGAGACGTCCATCCCCTGTTACGAACTTTCGTCAGGGGCTGAAAAATCAGCAAGTTAGCCTGACGAGGCTGCGCTCATGGCTCGCTTTCGCACCGCTTGGCCGGTGCTGGAAAACGGCTACTTTTCGCGAACGCTGACTCCGGCAGCCAGGAATGGCTTGCCACGCGGAGCAGCGCTCGCCGACTACAAAAAAAGGAGTCCGCCTGTGGCTATCCGCTATGGCAAAGGGCTGATGGGAGGTGCGGTGGTGATCGCGCTCCTGGCCCTGCTGGTCCACTGGATCGGCATCAACACGATCGAACACTACCGCGACGATTTGTTGTTTTACCTGCAAGCTCATCTGATTCTCGTCCTCGCCTCCATGCTCGCCGCCCTTGTCGTGGGCATCCCCGCCGGTATCTTCCTCAGCCGCCCGAGCATGGTCGGCCGCGCCGAACGCTTCATGCAAATCTTCAATATCGGCAATACCGTGCCACCGCTGGCCGTGCTCGCGATTGCGCTGGGCATCCTCGGCATCGGCAGTGGTCCGGCAATCTTCGCCCTGTTCCTCGCCTCGCTGTTGCCGATCGTGCGCAACACCTATGAAGGCCTGAAAAATGTTCAGGGCTCGCTGAAAGAAGCCGCTGTCGGCATCGGCATGACCCCGCGCCAAGTGCTGTGGAAAGTCGAATTGCCCAACGCCGTGCCGATCATCGTCGGTGGCGTGCGGGTCGCACTGGCGATCAACGTCGGCACCGCGCCGCTGGCGTTCCTGATCGGCGCCAACAGCCTCGGCAGCCTGATCTTCCCTGGCATCGCCCTGAACAATCAGCCGCAACTGCTGCTCGGCGCTGCGTGCACCGCGCTGTTGGCGCTGTTGCTCGATGGCGTGGTCACCCTCGCCAGCCGCCTATGGCTGGAACGCGGTCTGCGCCCGTCTTAAGGCTTTGCGAAGGAATATTTATGAAACGACTTAGCTTGATCTTAGGCTGCGTCCTGCTGTTCGCAGGAATCGCGCAAGCCGCTGAAAAACCGCTCATCCGCCTCGGCGCCCGGGTCTTCACAGAGCAGACCCTGCTCGCCGAAATCACCGCGCAATACCTGCGCAGCAAAGGCTACGACGCGCAGATCACCGGCGGTCTGGGCAGCAACCTCGCCCGCAGCGCCCACGAAAGTGGCCAGTTGGACCTGCTCTGGGAATACACCGGCGTGTCGCTGGTGGCCTATAACCATGTCACCGAGAAACTCGACAGCGCGCAATCCTATGCCCGGGTCAAAGAACTCGACGCGAAAAAAGGCCTGGTCTGGCTGACGCCATCGAAGTTCAGCAACACCTACGCCCTCGCGCTGCCGAAAAAAGTCGCCGAGGAGTACCCGCAGATCAACAACATCAGCCAGTTGAACGAAGTGCTGCGCGCCGAAGCCAAGACCAATCACCTGGTGGCGCTGGATACCGAGTTCGCCAACCGCTCCGACGGTCTCAACGGCATGGTCAAGCTCTACGACATGAACCTGACCCGCAAGAACATCCGCCAGATGGACGCCGGCCTGGTCTACACCGCGCTACGCAACGGTCAGGTGTTTGCCGGTCTGGTCTACACCACCGATGGCCGTCTCAATGCCTTCGGCCTGAAATTGCTGGAAGACGACAAGCATTACTTCCCCGACTACACCGCCGCTCCCGTGGTGCGTCAGGCCACGCTCGACGCCAACCCGAAACTGGCCGAACAACTCAAGCCGCTGGCCGAACTGTTCGACGACGAAACCATGCGCCAGCTCAACGCGCGGGTCGATGTCGATCATGAAAGCCCATCGTCCGTTGCCGCCGATTTCCTGCGCCAGCACCCACTGAATTAAGAGAGGAGAAGTCATGGAATTTCTGAACGCCTTTTCCCATCTCGACTGGCAGCAGGTGATGCACCTGACCTGGCAGCACATCACTCTGGTCGGCATCGCCGTGACCCTGGCCATCGTCATCGGCGTGCCGCTGGGCATCCTGATGACACGCTTCCCCACCCTCGCCGGCCCGCTGCAGGCCAGCGCGACGGTGCTGCTGACCGTGCCGTCGATTGCCCTGTTCGGTCTGCTGCTGCCGTTCTACTCCAAGTTCGGCCAGGGCCTGGGGCCGCTGCCGGCAATCACCGCCGTGTTCCTCTATTCGCTGCTGCCGATCATGCGCAACACCTACCTCGCCCTGACCGGCGTCGAGCCGGGCATCCGCGAAGCCGCGCGCGGCATCGGCATGACCTTCGGCCAGCGCCTGCGCATGGTCGAACTGCCGATTGCGGTGCCAGTGATCCTCGCTGGCGTGCGCACCGCCGTGGTGATGAACATCGGCGTAATGACCATCGCCGCGACCATCGGCGCCGGCGGCCTCGGTGTGTTGATCCTCGCCTCCATCAGCCGCAGTGACATGTCGATGCTTATTGTCGGCGCGCTGCTGGTCAGTCTTCTGGCGATCTTCGCCGACCTCCTCCTGCAGTGGCTGCAACGCACGCTGACTCCAAAAGGACTCCTGAAATGATCGAACTTCAAAACCTCAGCAAAACTTTCCAAAGCAACGGCAAAGATGTCAAAGCCGTGGATTCGGTAAGCCTGACCGTCAATGAAGGCGAGATCTGCGTGTTCCTCGGGCCATCGGGTTGCGGCAAAAGCACCACGCTGAAAATGATCAACCGCCTGATCAAACCGACCTCGGGCAAGATCCTCATCAACGGCGAAGACACCACCGATCTCGACGAAGTAACCCTGCGCCGCAACATCGGCTACGTGATTCAGCAGATCGGTCTGTTCCCGAACATGACCATCGAAGAGAACATCGTCGTGGTGCCGAAACTGCTCGGCTGGGACAAACAGAAATGCCACGACCGCGCCCGCGAACTGATGAGCATGATCAAGCTTGAGCCCAAGCAGTATCTGCATCGCTACCCGCGTGAATTGTCCGGTGGTCAGCAACAGCGTATCGGCGTGATTCGTGCGCTTGCGGCTGACGCCCCGCTGCTGTTGATGGACGAGCCCTTCGGCGCGGTCGACCCGATCAACCGCGAGATGATCCAGAACGAATTCTTCGAGATGCAGCGCGCGCTGAACAAGACCGTGATCATGGTCAGCCACGACATCGACGAAGCGATCAAGCTGGGCGACAAGATCGCCATTTTCCGCGCCGGCAAGCTGCTGCAGATCGACCACCCGGACACCCTGCTGGCGCATCCGGCGGATGACTTCGTCAGCAACTTCGTCGGCCAGGACAGCACGCTCAAACGCCTGCTGTTGGTGAAGGCCGAAGACGCGGCGGACAACGCGCCGTCGGTGAGCCCGGAAACGCCGGTGGCCGATGCGCTGGAATTGATGGACGAGCACGACCGTCGCTATGTGGTGGTCACCTGCGCCGAGAACAAGGCACTGGGTTACGTGCGCCGTCGCGACCTGCATCGCCAGACCGGCACCTGCGCGCAATTCCTGCGTGAGTTCAACGCCACCGCAGCGTACGACGAGCACCTGCGCATCCTGCTGTCGCGCATGTACGAGTTCAACCGCGCCTGGCTGCCGGTGATGGATGCCGAACGAGTGTTCCTTGGCGAGGTGACGCAGGAGTCGATCGCGGCGTACCTGAGCTCGGGACGTTCGCGGGGGATGAAGACCAGTATCGTCTCGCCGGCTGAGACGGTGGTCGCGTAAACCATCTGCGCGGTTGAAACCCGATCCCTGTGGGAGCGAGCCTGCTCGCGAAAGCGCAATATCAGTCGACGCTGATGGCGGCTGTGAAAATGCCTTCGCGAGCAAGCTCGCTCCCACAGGATTGCGTGATTTCGTTGATCTTCACAGGGTGACAAAGAATCTCAACAGCCTCTCCCGCAAGAGCGTCATCAATTCAGCTTCTTCAAGGCCCAAATCCCCCCTCAACACCCTCTCTCGACGCCAACGTCGCCGATGTTGCCGCTATCACACTTACCCGCGACTTGGCCGACATAATCCGCGAACGTGCAGATATGTTTAACACTCGAAAATTTGCCGGGAACATCTGCCCGTCATCTCGGTCGGGTAGAAGGAGTGATGAACGCGACGCACGTCAGAAGCGTGCAAAAACGCGACATTTTTAGTTGATCTCGCGCCCCTCACGCCCTAAAGTTCGCGCCGAACGTCCATGCTGGAAACGATCCATCCGGCTCAAGTACTGACGACGAGACAGCAAGGCCAAGGGATAACTGCACATCTCTGGGCCTTTTTGCTTTCGGCGGCAATGCCTTGGGAAGTAGGCGAACCAAAGTGGGGATACGGAGGGCGTTCATGCACCCATTGATTAACTTAGTTTGCCAGCAGGAGTTCCCAGCATGTCGATCCAGGTCGAAGACTATTTCGCGCGCGCTACATTCGACAAAATGAAGGCGTTCGCCGACAAACAGGAAACCCCGTTCGTGGTGATCGACACCGCGATGATCGCCCAGGCCTACGATGACCTGCGCGCCGGTTTCGAATTCGCCAAGGTCTACTACGCGGTCAAGGCCAACCCGGCCGTCGAGATCATCGACCTGCTCAAAGATAAGGGTTCGAGCTTCGATATCGCCTCGATCTACGAGCTGGACAAAGTCATGGATCGCGGCGTCAGCCCGGACCGTATCAGCTACGGCAACACCATCAAGAAATCCAAGGACATCCGCTACTTCTACGAGAAAGGCGTGCGTCTGTTCTCCACCGACTCGGAAGCCGACCTGCGCAACATCGCCAAGGCTGCACCGGGTTCGAAAGTCTATGTGCGCATCCTCACTGAAGGCTCGACCACCGCTGACTGGCCGCTGTCGCGCAAGTTCGGCTGCCAGACCGACATGGCCATGGACCTGCTGATCCTCGCCCGCGACCTCGGTCTGGTGCCGTACGGCATCTCGTTCCACGTCGGTTCGCAACAGCGCGATATCAGTGTCTGGGACGCGGCGATCGCCAAGGTCAAAGTGATCTTCGAACGCTTGAAAGAAGAAGACGGCATCCACCTCAAGCTGATCAACATGGGCGGCGGCTTCCCGGCCAACTACATAACCCGTACCAACAGCCTGGAAACCTACGCCGAAGAAATCATCCGCTTCCTCAAGGAAGACTTCGGTGATGACCTGCCGGAAATCATCCTCGAGCCGGGCCGTTCGCTGATCGCGAACGCCGGTATTCTGGTCAGCGAAGTGGTACTGGTTGCGCGCAAATCGCGCACTGCCGTCGAGCGCTGGGTGTACACCGATGTGGGCAAGTTCTCCGGCCTGATCGAAACCATGGACGAAGCGATCAAGTTCCCGATCTGGACCGAGAAGAAAGGCGAGATGGAAGAAGTCGTGATCGCCGGCCCGACCTGCGACAGCGCCGACATCATGTACGAGAACTACAAGTATGGCCTGCCGCTGAACCTGGCGATTGGTGATCGTCTGTACTGGCTGTCGACCGGTGCGTACACCACCAGTTACAGCGCGGTCGAGTTCAATGGCTTCCCGCCGCTGAAGTCGTTTTACGTTTAAGAGGCAGCGGCAAGTTTCTAGCTGCTGGCTGCAAGTGAAAAGCCCATGACGTGTCATGGGCTTTTTTGTGTCCGCAAATCCCATGTAGGAGCTGCCGCAGGCTGCGATCTTTTGATCTGGCTTTTAAAAAATCAAAGGCAAAAGATCGCAGCCTGCGGCAGCTCCTACAGGGATTGCGCGTAGCGTTGGGAATATTGATCGGCCATGGCCTGGATTCTGGGATCCGTAGCGCTCGCCAGCGTCTGACTCGCCACCCGCAGGAAATTCAGATTGCCGGCGGACAAGGCTTTCTCCAGCCAATCGACCGCTTCATCAACCCGCCCCTCAGCCGCCAACACCGCCGCATAACTGAACTGCCCGCGAAAATCCCCAGCCTCGGCCGAACGCTGATACCACTCGCGCGCCGCCAGCGGATCCGCCGGACACACCTGCCCTTCCTCCAGATAACGCCCCAGCAGATTCATCGATTTCGCATGGCCCAACTCAGCCGCGCGCCGGTACAGCGCCAGCGCATGCTGATGATCAACCGTCACCCCGCGCCCGGTCGCCAGCAAGTTGGCCAGGTTGTACATCGCCCAATCAAGACCCGACTCGGCAGCGATTCGATAATGCTGCGCCGCCACCGAGGCATCCGCCGCACATCCCCAACCATGCTCATGACAACGCCCGAGCATGTTGCGCGCCATCAGATGCCCGCCACCGGCGGCAATTGCGAACCAGCGCAGCGCCAATGGCTGATCCTGCGCGATGCCCTGCCCGTCGAGGAGAATTTGCCCAAGCAACGCCTGCGCTTCAACCTCGCCCTCGCCCGCCGCGAGCAAAATCGCCTGCGCAGCGCGGGCCGGGCTTTCTTCAAGCATTGCCGCCAACCCGGCGGCGTCGAGGACTTCCTCGCGGCGCAACTGGAAACTCATACCTCGACCCAACGCCGCAGCAAGTTGTGATAAGTGCCGGTGAGGCGGATCAGCGAAGGGTGATCGGGGACGTCCTGAGTCAGCTGCTGAATCGCCCCGTCCATTTCGAACAGCAACGCGCGCTGGCTGTCTTCGCGCACCAGGCTCTGCGTCCAGAAAAACGAGGCATAACGCGCTCCACGTGTGACCGCGTTGACCTTGTGCAAACTGGTGCCCGGATACAACACCATGTCGCCGGCTGGCAGCTTCACGCGCTGAGTGCCGTAGGTGTCCTGAATCTCCAGTTCGCCGCCGTCATAATCTTCCGGCTCGCTGAAAAACAGCGTCGCCGACAAATCGGTGCGCACCCGCTCGATGCTGCCCTTGGGCTGGCGCACGGCATTGTCGATGTGGAAATCGAAACTGCCGCCGGCCGTGTAGCAGTTCACTAGCGGCGGGAAGACCTTGTGCGGCAGTGCGGCAGACATGAACAGCGGATTTTTCCACAGCCGCTCGAGCATCGCCGCGCCGATTTCCTTCGCCAGCGGGTGGCCTTCGGGCAGTTGCAGATTGTGCTTGGCCTTGGCCGACTGGAAGCCGGCGGTGATCTTGCCGTCGGCCCAATCCGCTTGCTCCAGGGCCTGGCGGATGCGCTGCACTTCGTCTTTTGCGAACAGCCCGGGAATGTGCAGCAGCATGGCGATGTCACCTGATGGCAAGAAGGCGGCAATGGTATTGATTCTTATTGACCGTGTAAAACCCGCAAGACGAATGAACGGGCAGAAACCGTAAGGGCAAATTGTAAAGAATGTAAATTCAATGCGAATAACAATGTTTCGCAATTGATACGAATACCTGTTTACCCTATATTCCGCCGCCTCAAATCCTTGGGGAGGGGAATAAAAATGGCACGTCAACACGCACAATTACCGGTCAGTTCACCACGTCTGCTCGCCTCGGCAATCGGTGTCGCAATCACCGCCGGCTCCGCTGGGCAGATGGTCTTCGCGGCGGAAAAAACCGAGAGCAAAACTTCCGGCAACGCCATTGCCCTGGACGCCACCGCCATCACCGGCGAAGCCCAGGACTCGACGTCCTACCAGGTCGAAAAAGCCTCCTCGCCCAAGTACACCGCGCCGCTGGTCGACACGCCGCGCTCGGTCACCGTCATCCCGCAACAAGTGCTCAAGGACACCGGCGCGCTGAACATGCAGGACGCGCTGCGCACCGTGCCGGGCATCACCTTCGGCGCCGGTGAAGGCGGCAACCCGCAGGGCGATCGCCCGTTCATTCGCGGCTTCGATGCTCAGGGTGACACTTACCTGGACGGCGTGCGCGACACCGGTTCGCAAAGCCGTGAAATCTTCGCCGTGGAAAACATCGAAGTCAGCAAAGGCCCGAACTCGGCGATTGGCGGTCGCGGCGCCGCCGGCGGCAGCATTAATCTGGTGAGCAAGAAAGCCCATCTGGGCAACTCGTTCGACGGCGGCTTCACCTACGGCTCCGACCAGACCCAGCGCTACACCCTCGACGGCAACTACCAGTTCAGCGACAGCGCTGCCGGCCGTCTCAACCTGATGAGCCACGAGAGCAACGTCGCCGGTCGCGACAAGGTCGATTACGACCGCTGGGGCATCGCGCCGTCGCTGGCCTTCGGCCTGGGCACCGATACCCGCGTCAACCTCGACTACTACCATCTGGAAAGCAACGACACCCCGGACTCGGGCATCCCGTACACCATTCCCACCGGTGGTTCGGCCGCACGCACCAAGTCCAACCCGGACAAGCCATACGCCGGTGGCGATCACGACAATTTCTACGGTCTGGATCGCGACTTCCGCAAGGGCCGCACCGACACCGCGACCTTCGCCATCGAGCACGACCTCAATGATGCGCTGACCATCAAGAACACCCTGCGCCACGGCACCAGCATGCAGGATTACATCCTCACCCAGCCGGACGACAGCAAGGGCAACGTCAACAACGGCAGCGTCTGGCGTCGGGCCAACACGCGGGTGAGCAACACCGAAACCACCACCAACCAGACCGATCTGTTCGGCACCTTCTACGTGGGCGGTTTCAAGAACAGCTTCTCCACCGGTGTCGAATACACCCGTGAGCAGAGCGAGAAATCCTCGTACAACGTCAACACCGACACCACGCCGCGCACCAGCGCCGTCACCACCAACTGCAACCCGGGCCTGATCGGCGCTGCCAGCGGTTACAACTGCACCTCGCTGTCGAACCCGAACCCGAACGATCCGTGGAACGGTGCGATCTCGCGCAACTACGCCGGTACCGACACCCAGGCCGACACCTACGCGCTGTACGTGTTCGACACGCTGGAGTTGTCCGAGCAATGGCTGGTGAACATGGGTCTGCGCTACGACCACTTCGACACCGACTACAAAACCTACAACGCCGCAGGGACCACCACCTCCAAGGGTGATGACACCAGCGAATTCGTCACCGGCCAGTTCGGCGTGGTCTACAAGCCGGCGGAAAACGGCAGCATCTACGCCTCCTATGCAACCTCGGCGACGCCGCCGGGCAACACTTTGGGCGAAGGTCAGGAAGGCAACCCGCTGGGCGGCACCCCGGATCGCAGCGGCAACCTGCTGAGCAGCGACATGGAGCCGGAAACCACCAAGAACTACGAAATCGGCACCAAGTGGGATCTGCTCAATGATCGCCTGTCGCTGACCGCCGACATCTTCCGCACCGAGAAGGAAAACGCTCGCGTGCAAGTCGATACCAGTTCCTACGAGAACGCCGGCAAGACCCGCGTACAAGGCTTCGAACTGTCGGCCAGCGGCAAGATCACCGACAAGTGGCAGGTGTTCGCCGGTTACGCCTTCATGGACAGCGAACAGGTTGACGGTGGCCCGCTGGGTCGCGCCAACGACGGCAACGATCTGCCGAACACACCGAAAAACAGCGCCAGCCTGTGGACCACGTATCAGGTCACGCCGAAGCTGACGATCGGTGGTGGCGCGTTCTACGTCGACGACGTCTACGGCAGTGTTGCCAACACAACGATGGTCGATTCGTACTTGCGTTACGACGCGATGGCGGCCTACAAGCTGACCAAGAACGTCGACCTGCAACTCAACGTGCAGAACCTGACCGACGAAACCTATTACGACAAAGCCTTCTCGACCCACTTCGCCAACCAGGCGGCGGGCCGCACGGCGCTGTTGAGCACCAATTTCCACTTCTGACCGATGTGAAAACCTGTGGGAGCGAGCTTGCTCGCGAAAGCGGTGGCTCAGTGAAGTCGATGCTGACTGACACGACGCCTTCGCGAGCAAGCTCGCTCCCACATAAGATCTGCGAAACGGATCAGGCCCCGTTCATTCAGTTGAACGGGGCTTTTGTGTGTTACGCAAAACGCTTCTTGATAACCCACGGCATAATGCGCGCCGTGATGACAATTTCCGAACGGACGGCGAGTGACGTGTTGAAGAAAACCCTGTTCCAGTTGCACTGGTTTTTTGGCATCACCGCAGGGCTGGTGCTGGCTCTGATGGGCATCACCGGCGCGGCCTATTCGTTTCAGGACGAGATCCTGCGCGCGCTGAATCCGTCCGTTCTGCAGGTGGAAAAACAGGTCGCCGGCGTGCTGCCGCCAGTGGAACTGGTGGAGCGCATTGAAGCCGCCTCCGGCAAGAAAGTCGCGATGCTCTGGGTCGAGACCGACAGCGGTCACGCCGCACGGGTATTCTTCACTCCGCCCAAGGGCGAACGGCGTGGCGAGATGCGCTACTTCGATCCGTACACTGCCGAATTCAAGGGCGATGCCACCGGCCAGGACTTCTTCGGCCTGATGCTGCAACTGCACCGCTTCCTCGCCATGGGCGACACCGGGCGCAACATCACCGGCGCCTGCACCTTGATGCTGTTGTTCTTCTGTCTCTCTGGCCTGTATTTGCGTTGGCCGCGCCAGTGGAACAGCTGGCGCGTGTGGTTGACCCTGGACTGGAAAAAGAAGGGCCGCGCGTTCAATTGGGACCTGCACTCGGTGGCCGGCACCTGGTGCCTTTTGGTCTATCTGCTGCTGGCGTTGACCGGTTTGTCATGGTCGTACGAGTGGTACAACAAAGGCCTGACCCGACTGCTTTCCGACGCGCCGCAAAACGAACGCGTACGCGGCGGTCGCGGCCCGGCGCCGGAAGGCCCGGCACCGACCGCCGACTACGCGGCGATGTGGAGCAGCATCTACAGCGCTGCCGGCCCCGGTCTGGCCGCGTACAACATTCGCATGCCGGCGGTGGCCGGCCAGCCGGCGACGGTGTTCTACCTGCTCGACAGCTCGCCCCATGACCGCGCGCTGAACCAGATCACCCTCGATCCGGCCACCGGCGTGGTCAAACGCGTCGACCGCTATGCCGACAAAAGCTTCAAGGCCCAATTGCTGACCAGCATTTATGCGCTGCATGTGGGCAGCTACTTCGGCCTCGTCGGGCGCATCATCGTGACGATTGCGGCGGTGTGCATGCCGCTGTTTTTCATCACTGGCTGGCTGCTGTATCTGGACCGTCGACGCAAGAAAAAGCAGATCAAGGATGCCCGCCAAGGTCTCGCACAACCGTCCGCCGATGCTTCGGCATGGCTGATCGGTTTCGCCAGCCAGAGCGGTTTCGCCGAACAACTGGCGTGGCAGACCGCCGGACAATTGCAGGCCGCCGGATTGCCGGTCAACGTGCAGCCGCTGGCCAATCTCAGCGAACAGGATCTGCGTGAGTCGAACAACGCCTTGTTCGTGGTCAGCACCTTCGGCGACGGCGAAGCGCCGGACAGCGCCCGTGGTTTCGAACGCAAAGTGCTGGCCAAGACCTCGACACTCGACAGCCTCAACTACGCCGTGCTCGGCCTCGGCGATCGGCAATACGCGCACTTCTGCGGCTTCGCCAAACGCTTGCATCAATGGCTCGGCGAGCACGGCGGCAAGACCCTGTTCGCCCCGGTGGAAGTCGACAGCGGCGATCCTTACGCGCTGCGTCACTGGCAAACCCAACTCGGCCAGCTCACCGGACAGGCGCCGAGCGAAACCTGGCAAGCACCGAGCTACGACAACTGGACGCTGGTCCGGCGCGACCTGATGAACCCCGACAGCAGCGGCGCGCCGGTCTTTCTGCTCGGCCTCAAAGCCCCGGACACCCGCAGTTGGCTGGCCGGTGACCTGGTCGAAGTGCTGCCACGCAACTGCCCGTGGGCCATCGAGCACTTCCTCGACGGCCTCGGCATTCGGGGCGAAACCCCGGTGAAGGTCAACGGCATCGACGAGCCGCTGGAGGTTGCCCTCGCCTCACGGCAACTGCCCGAGCACCGCGCGCATCTGGTCGGCCTGCATGCGCAGTCGCTGGTCGACGCAATGGTGCCGCTGGCGATGCGCGAATACTCGATCGCCTCGATTGCCGCTGACGGCGTGCTCGAACTGATCGTGCGCCAGGAACAGCACAACGACGGCAGCCTCGGCATCGGCTCCGGCTGGCTCACCGAACACGCGCCAGTGGGCGGCAGCATCAGCCTGCGCGTGCGGCGCAACAGCGGTTTCCATCTGCCGAACGAACCCGTGCCGATGATCCTGCTGGGCAACGGCACCGGCCTGGCCGGCCTGCGCAGCCTGCTCAAGGCACGCATTGCAGACGGCCAGCAACGGCAGTGGCTGCTATTCGGCGAGCGTAACCGTGAACACGACTTCCTCTGCCGCGCCGAGCTGGAAGAGTGGCTGGTCAATGGTGATCTGGCGCGATTGGACCTGGCGTTTTCGCGGGATCAGGCCGAGAAGATTTATGTGCAGGATCGCTTGCGTGAGTCTGCGGATGAATTGAAGAAATGGTTGGCGGAGGGGGCCGTCATTTATATCTGCGGCAGCCTTCAAGGTATGGCCTCAGGCGTAGACCAGGCGCTCAACGATATCCTCGGCAGCGCCGAAGTCGAACGCCTGATCGAACAGGGCCGCTATCGCCGGGATGTTTACTAACGCCTGCGAAAAGCCCCTCACCCTAGCCCTCTCCCAATGGGAGAGGGGACCGATTGGGGGATGCTTGAGATCGACGCCGACCTGAGCGTTCTTCACTGAATCCATAGCCATAATCACCTCGGTCGGCTCCCTCTCCTCCTGGAAGAGAGCTGGGCGGGCGGCGTTCCGATGAGGGAAATGGGCTACTGTTAAATCTCCACTCAACTTCACAAGGACCGTGAAGCCATGCCAAGCCGCCCTACCCTCGCCCAATTCGCCCGCCACTTGCGCACCAACCAGACAGATTGCGAACACCTGCTCTGGCAGCGCCTGCGTTCCCGGCAGATAGCCAACCTGAAATTTCGCCGACAGTTTCCATGTCCGCCGTTTGTGCTGGATTTTTATTGTGTAGAGTTGAGATTGGCGATTGAGCTGGATGGTGGCCAGCACTATGAGACGGCCGGGGTGCTTCACGATCGGCGCCGGTCGAACTTCCTGTCTCAACAAGGCATTGAAGTCGTGCGATTCAGCAATCTTGAGGTGCTTCAGCAGATGGATGATGTATTGGAGCAGATCATCAGAATTGCGGCAGAGCGGAAAATGCCCTCACCCTAGCCCTCTCCCAGAGGGAGAGGGGACTGATTGGGGGATGCTCGAGATCGACGCCGACCTGAGCGTTCTTCACTGAATCCATAGCCGTAATCACCTCGGTCTTCCAGGTCGATGCATGACGCAAGACACCTCGGTCGGCTCCC
>NZ_RCOD01000010.1:0-107490 GCF_004307505.1 Pseudomonas sp. Sample_11 | reverse complement strand
AATCACCTCGGTCTTCCAGGTCGATGCATGACGCAAGACACCTCGGTCGGCTCCCTCTCCCTCCGGGAGAGGGCTGGGGTGAGGGGCTTTTGATCCAGCGTGATTAAACAGGCTGCAACTTCTGCTCAAACACTGCTACCCCATCCAGATCCCGCAACACCACGCTCATCTCCCCGCTCTGCGCTTCAATATTCACCTCACCAAAAAACTGAAACCCGGCAAACGGTGAGGTGTTCTGTGCGGGCGGTGCTTTCTCGAACACCACCTCAGGCCCGAACGTCTTGTCCAGTGGATTCGGCCCGAAACTGCCGGCATTCAGCGGCCCGGCGACAAATTCCCAGAACGGTTCGAAATCCTGAAACGCCGCGCGGTCCGGATGATAGTGATGCGCCGCGCAGTAGTGCACGTCCGCCGTCAGAAACACGAAATTACGCACCTGCTGCGCACGTAAAAATCCGAGCAATTCGGCAATTTCCAGTTCACGCCCCTGCGCCGGGCCGGGGTCGCCGTTGGCCACGGCTTCCCAACGCGCAACGCCCGGGCTGACCTCGCCGTCCGGGACGCCAAGGCTGATGGGCATGTCGGCGGCGATGACTTTCCACTGCGCCGTCGACGCCTGCAATTCACGCTTGAGCCAGTCCAGCTGCTCGCGGCCGAGAAACGGTTTTGCCGCGCCGAGGTTGTCGTCGTTGGCTTCGCGATAGCTGCGCATATCCAGCACGAATACGTCGAGCATTGGTCCGTAACTGAGCTTGCGATAAATGCGCCCGCCGCCGTCCGCCGCTTGCAAACGCATCGGCGCATATTCCAGCCAAGCCTGCCGCGCACGGCCGACCAGCTTGTGGATATCTTTCTCCTGATAACGCTCATCCAGCTGCTTGCCCGGCGACCAGTTGTTGACCACTTCGTGATCGTCCCACTGCCAGATCTGCGGCACTTCGGCGTTGAAGCGGCGGATGTTTTCGTCCATCAGGTTGTAGCGATAGTTGCCGCGATAATCGTCGAGGGTCTGCGCGACTTTGCTCTTGGCTTCGGTGGTGATATTGCGCCAGATGCGCCCGCTTTCGGTGGTCAGTTGCGCGGGCACCGGGCCGTCGGCGTAGATGGTGTCGCCGCTGTGGATAAAGAAGTCTGGCAGGCGCAGGCGCATGGCTTCGTAGATGCGCATCCCGCCGATGTCCGGGTTGATTCCGAAGCCCTGGCCGACGGTGTCACCGCTCCAGACAAAACGGATGTCGCGCCTGGCCGTCGGCACGCTGCGCAGATGGCCGAACCACGGTTCGCTGGCGACGCCGCTCTGGGCGTCTTCGAAGTGCACGCGATAAAAGATTGCCTGGTTGGCCGGCAGGCCGGTGAGTTCGACGCGGGCGGTGAAATCGCTGCGCGCATCGGCCAGTGGCGAGACGAATTTGCGCGGGTTGCCGAACAGGCTGCCGGTGTCCCACTCGACCACCATGCGCGCCGGGCGATCGCTGCGGCTCCAGATCATCGCGCGGTCGCCGAGCAGGTCGCCGGACTGCACGCCGTCGGTGAGCTGCGGACGATCCTTGACCGAGGCAATCACCGCCGGCGCCAGCCCCGGCAGCAACAGTCCGGCGCCGACCGCTTGCATGACGCGACGCCGACCGAGATTGAAAGCGCTCATGGTGTTCTCCCTGCAAAAGGGAAAACTTAAGCATGGGTGTATGAACCCGCTATGACAATGCAGACTCCTGGGGGAGCGAGCCTGCTCGCGAAAGCGTCCTGCCAGCTACCACATCTTCAGCTGACACTCCGCTTTCGCGAGCAGGCTTGCTCCCACAGGGATTTGGTGTTGTCGGTCAGGCCTTGGCGGGCTCCAGCGGTAGCTCGACAGCCTCAGGCCGTTTGAGCAGCGCATACACCACCGCCGTGACCAGGCTCCCCGCAACAATCGCCAGCAGATACAGCAGCGCATGGTTGATCGCATTCGGGATCGCCAGCACGAACAAACCACCGTGCGGCGCCATCAGTTTGCAGCCGAAGTACATCGACAAGGCACCGGTCAACGCGCCGCCAGCGATGCTCGCCGGAATCACCCGCAGCGGGTCTTTGGCGGCAAACGGAATCGCCCCTTCGGAGATAAAGCACAGGCCCAGCACGAAAGCCGCTTTGCCGGCCTCGCGTTCAGTCTGGGCGAACTTGCGCCGGGCAATGAAGGTGGCGATGCCCAGGCCAATCGGCGGCACCATGCCGGCGGCCATGGTCGCGGCCATCGGTGCGTAACTCTGCGAGGCCAGCAGCCCCACCGAAAACGCATAGGCAGCCTTGTTGATCGGCCCGCCGAGGTCGACGCACATCATGCCGCCGAGCAACACGCCGAGCAGAATCGCGTTGGTGGTGCCCATGCTGTCGAGGAACTGGGTGAGCGCGGCGAGCATGCCGGCGACGGGTTTGCCGACCACGTAAATCATCACCAGACCGGTGACCAGACTGGCCAGCAACGGGATGATCAGAATCGGCTTCAGCGCTTCCAGGCTCTGCGGCAATTTCACATAGCGGGCGATGGCTTTGGCGGCGTAACCGGCAATGAAACCAGCAATGATCCCGCCAATGAATCCGGCGCCCAGAGTGCCTGCGAGCAAGCCGCCGATCATCCCCGGCGCAAGGCCCGGGCGGTCGGCGATCGAGTAGGCGATGTAACCGGCGAGTAGCGGCACCATCAGTTTGAACGCGGTTTCGCCGCCGATCTGCATCAGCGCCGCCGCCAGCGTGCCTTCTTCCTTGTACGCGGTGATGCCGAACACGAAGGACAACGCGATCAGCAAACCACCCGCCACCACCATCGGCAGCATGTACGACACACCCGTGAGCAGGTGCTTGTAGACGCCGGTTTTCTCGGACTTGGCCGGGGCCTTGCCGTCGCTTGCCGCACTTTCGACAGCGCCTTCGGCCAGGGCTTTTTTCAAAGTCGCTTCAGACTGCTTCAGCGCAACGCCCGTGCCGCAGCGATAGATTTTCTTGCCGGCGAAACGCTCGGTGGCGACGTCGATATCCGCCGCCAGCAGCACCACGTCTGCCTCGGCGATGGCCGTTGCGCTGAGCGGGGTTTTCGCGCCGACCGAGCCTTGGGTTTCGACCTGCAATTCATAACCCAGGCGCTTGGCGGTCTGCTGCAACGCTTCGGCGGCCATGAAGGTGTGGGCAACGCCGGTCGGGCAGGCCGTGATGGCGACGATGCGTGGCGCACGTGGCGCGTCAATCGCCGCTTCGACTGCGCTGGCCACGTAGACTTCGGCTTCTTCAGCACCGCGACGCAGTACCGCTTCGACATCCTGCAGCGCCTGCGCCGGAGCGATCTGGAACACGCGCTTGCCGACGAAGCGACTCATGTCCACCGCGCCAGTGGTGACCAGCAAGACCCACTCGGCGGCTTCGATGGTCGCCGCCGACAATTCGCGTTCCGGGTGCGCCGGATCGACCACTTCAACGCTGGTGCTCCAGCCCTGACGCTGCGCCGCTGCATCGAGCAGACGCGCGCACAGCACACTGGTGACCATGCCGTTCGGGCAAGCCGTAACAATGGCTAACTTCATGACAAACCCTCTTATTGTTCTGTCAGGGGGCGCACGCGCACGCCCTGTTCGAGCTGCGCCAGTTGCGCTGCGTCGTTGATACCAAAACCGATCTGGGTCACCGCCATCGCCGCAATCGCGGTGGCGGTGCGCAGGGTTTGCTCGGGGGTGTCGGCGCTGAGCAGACCGTGGAGCATGCCGGCCAGCAGGGAATCGCCGGCCCCGACCGTGCTGGCCACGCTGACCTTCGGCGGCGTGGCGTGCAGGGCTGAGCCGACACTGAACCAGTTGACCCCGTCGGCGCCGTGGGAGATCACCACGTGCTCGATGCCTTGCGCATGCAAACGTGCCGCGGCTTGTGCTTCGGCGATCGGCGAGACCACTTCGCAGCCGAGGGCGTGGGCCAATTCTTCGGTGTTCGGTTTGATCAGCCAGGGGCTGGCCTGCAACGCAGCGCGCAAGGCTTCACCACTGGAATCGAGGGCGACTTTCAAGCCGAGCGCGTTCAACCTTTCAATCAGCTCGCGCAACCATTGCGCGGTGACGCCACGCGGCAGACTGCCGGCGACCACCACCGCATCGTGCCCCGGTGCGATCTGCTGCAAGCGATCAAGCAAGGCTTGCTGCGCCGTTGCATCGACCACCGGGCCAGGCCCGTTGATGTCGGTGATGCGCCCGTCCTGTTCGGCGACTTTGATGTTGCTGCGCGTCTCGCCCGGCACGCGGATGAACGCGTCGACAAAACCACGCTTGGCGAACAGGGTTTCGAACGCTTGCTGATTGTCTTCGCCGAGAAAGCCGCTGACGGTGACCTGATGGCCGAGATCCGCCAGCACCTGGGCGACGTTGACGCCTTTGCCCGCAGCGTGGGTGTGCATCTCCTCGCTGCGATTGACCTGACCGGCATCGAGCCGTGACATCTCAACGGTGAGGTCGAGTGCAGGGTTGAGGGTCAGGGTGAGAATCTTGGCCATTACAGGGCCTCCACTAATGCGCGTACTTCATTCGCGCTGCCCACGGCCAGGGCCTGTTGAGCGAGGGTTTGCGCCTGGGGCAGGCTGAGTTCACGGATGCGCGCCTTGACTTCGGCAATGCTGCGCCCGGACACGCTGAGTTCGTCGACACCGAGGCCGACCAGCACCGGCACCGCCAGCGGATCTGCCGCCAGTTCGCCGCAGACGCCCACCCATTTGCCATGGGCATGGGCGGCACGCACGGTGATGTCGATCAGTTGCAGGACCGCCGGGTGCAAGCCATCCGCTTGCGCAGACAGGGTCGGGTGACCACGGTCGATGGCCAGGGTGTATTGGGTCAAGTCGTTGGTGCCGACGCTGAAGAAGTCGACTTCCTTGGCCAGAACCGGCGCGAGCAGTGCGGCGGACGGCACCTCGATCATGATCCCCAGTTGCAGGTCGGCGACTGGAATTTCCAGACGCAGGCGTTCGGTCATGTCACGGGCCTGGCGCCACTCTTCGACGCTGCCGACCATCGGGAACATGATCCGCAGCGGACGGTTGTCAGCCGAGCGCAGCAAGGCGCGCAGTTGCGCTTCCATGATCTGCGGCCGCTGCAGGGTCAGGCGGATGCCGCGTACGCCGAGGAACGGGTTTTCTTCCTTGGCAATCGGCCAATACGGCAGCGGTTTGTCGCCGCCGACATCGAGCGTACGCACCACCAGCGGCCGCCCGGCCAGTCCATCGAGGACGCGACGGTATTCGGCTTCCTGGGTCGCCTCATCCGGCGCCTGTGGGTGGGCCATGAAAATCAGTTCGGTGCGCAGCAGACCAATGCCTTCGGCGCCCTGCTCCACCGCGCTGGTCACGCCTGCGCTTTCGCCGATGTTGGCGAACACTTCGACGGCGTGGCCGTCGGTGGTGTGTGCCGGTTGATGGCGTTGTTCGGCGGCGATCTTCAGGCGTTGCTCGCGGGTGTCGCGCTCTTCAGCGGCACGCTTGAGGGTCGCGGCATCGGCGTCGACATGCAGACGGCCACGCTGACCGTCGAGCAATAGCGGCGTGCCCGGCTCGAGCAACAGCACCGCTGCACCCGCGCCGACCAGTGCTGGAATACCGAGCGCGCGGGCGACGATGGCGCTGTGCGCGGTAGCACCGCCGCGCGCGGTGAGAATCCCCGCCACTCGCGCAGGATCCAGGCGCGCGACATCGGACGGGCCGACTTCGTCCATCACCAGAATGTACGGTTGCTCAGGTTCGTTCGCGGTCTGCACGCCACACAATTGCGCCAGCACGCGACGACCGATGTCACGCAGATCGGCGGCACGCTCGGCGAGCAAAGCGTCCTGCAGCGACTCCTGCTGTTTGGCGGCCGCTTCGATCACTGCCATCCACGCCGCTTCGGCGCTTTCGCCTTGCTTGAGGCGGGTGTCGACTTCGTCGGTCAGATCCGGGTCGTCGAGCATTTCCTGGTGAGTGATGAAAATCTCGCGGATCGCCTTGGCCTTGCTGCGTTCGATCAAGCCTTGGATGTCGCGGCGCACGTCGCTCAGCGCTTGCTTGAGGCGCTCGCGCTCGATTGCCGCCGACTCGCCGCGCAACGGGTAATCGATGGCTTGCAGCACCTGAATGTGCGCAGGGCCGATGGCGATGCCCGGTGCGGCAGGAATCGCCTGCAACAGGCTGCCGGAGGCCGGGGCGATCAGCACTTCGGCGATGTCGGCGATCACTTCGCGCTGCTGACTCACGGCCGGCAGCGGCTCGACTTCCTCACCGAGGCCTTCTTCAATCGCCGCGAGCAAGGCCGGCAAGGCATCGCTGGCGATGCTCGGTTCGGCGATCAGCTCCAGCACCTGACCGCGCCGGGCGCCGAGGCTGAGCAGTTTGCTCAGGCTCTTCACCGATACGGCGCTGTCCTGGCTGTCGACGATGCGCACGCGGATTTCGCCATCAAAACTCTTCGCCAGTTGCGCGAGGATCTTCGCCGGCCGTGCGTGCAGACCGTGGGCATTGGCCAGGGCAATACGTGCACTCGGCCAATCGGCAGGCAGTTCACCGCCCAGCACTTCGAGGACTTTGCGGCTGCTGGTGGCGCGGCCCAGTTCGTGGCCGCGACCTTCGATCAGCAACGCGCACAAACGCTCGAGCAACGCCTGATGCGCTTCGCCCAGACTGGCGAGGCAGAACAGTCCGCTGAGCGGCTGGCCGAGGTAGCGCATCGGTTTGTCCGGGGTGACGAACGCCAGTCCCGGACGCTTCACGGTCTGCTCGCTGTGCAGCCACCACAGGCCATCGCCCAGTGGCAGCGCTTCGACTTGCTGCAACACGCCGGCAAAGCCGTTGCTCACACAATCGGCCTGACGCAGCAGACGTGCGCCGCGCCAGACCAGTTCTTCGAAATCGTCGGCCGACACGCCGAGGCCGATCATCTGCGCATCCAGCGCCAGTTCCTGCGGCGCGCCTTGCAACAGTTTCAGCAGCGCTTCGGGGGAGCTGGCGCGACGCAGGGCCTGGCCCAGATCGGTCTCGCCGAGGGCGCGGGTCAGCAGTTGCAGCAGGCGCAGGTGTTCGTCGGATTTCGCCGCGATGCCGATCGCCAGATAAACGATCTGGCCATCGCCCCAGTCGACGCCATCAGGAAACTGCATCAGGCGCACGCCGGTGGCGAATACCTGATCGCGGGTTTCCGGGGTGCCGTGGGGAATGGCGATGCCTTGACCGAGAAAGGTCGAGCCCTGGGCTTCCCGGGCCTGCAGGCCGGCGAGGTAGCCGTCAGCTACCAGACCATCGGCGACCAGATGACTGGCCAGCAATTGCAGGGCAGCGGGTTTATCCACGGCCGACTGGCCCATGGATATCTGCTCTATAGTGAGCTCGAGCATGCGATCTCCTTTTTGGCGCAGTTCAACGCCAGGTATTGTTTTGAATGGTTCACAGCTTAGGCGCTCTGCCGCGCTTTTCAGCGGCAGTTTTGGCGGTTTCACGGCAGGACCGGCCAAAGGCGTCTAAAACGTAGAAAATACGCTTGCTGAAACGTTTAATCTAGATTGATCGGCACGTTACTCGATAATGTCTCATCCTTGAAGTCCAACTGGTCGGATCTGCCCAGGCAACAAGTCGGCTGCCCTTATCGGGTAGGATTGGCGAAAATGTCGCGGCATGCTCGAAAAAACAAGGAAATACCGGGTTGAAACTCAGTGATATCGCGCGGTTGGCCGGCGTCTCCGTCACCACCGCCAGCTACGTCATCAACGGCAAGGCCGAACAGCAACGCATCAGCAACGCGACCGTCGAGCGCGTGCGCGCGGTGGTCGATCTGCACGGCTTCACGCCCAATCCGCAAGCGGCCGGCCTCCGCAGTCGGCACACGCGCACCCTGGGCTTTATCCTGCCGGATCTGGAAAACCCCAGTTACGCGCGGATCGCCAAGTTGCTCGAACAAGGCGCGCGGGCGCGCGGTTATCAATTGCTGATCGCCAGCTCCGACGACGCGCCGGACAGCGAGCGCCAGTTGCTGCAACTGTTCCGCGCGCGTCGCTGCGATGCGCTGATCGTCGCCAGTTGCCTGCCGGCCGGTGATGACAGCTATCGCCAGTTGCAGGCCAAGGGTCTGCCGATCATCGCCATCGACCGGGTCATGGAGCCGGAGCATTTCTGCTCGGTGATCAGCGACGACCGCGAGGCCAGCCTGCATCTGACCCAGAGCCTGCTCGATCCGCAGCCAAAGCAGATCGTGCTGCTCGGCGCACGCCCGGAGCTGAGCATCAGCCAGGAGCGTGCCGCCGGTTTCCGCGCAGCGCTCAAAGACTTCAAAGGTGAGGTGCTGATCGAGCACGCCGAGTCGTTCAGCCGCGAGTGCGGCAAGCAATTGATGGAAGAACTCCTGCAGCGTCTGGGGCATTTGCCTGACGCACTGGTGACCACCTCCTACGTGCTGCTGCAAGGCGTGTTCGATGCCCTGCATGATTTCCCGCTGAAATCGCGGCCGCTGCGCCTCGGCACCTTCGGCGACACGCAGTTGCTGGATTTCCTGCCGCTGCCGGTCAACGCCATGTCCCAGCAACACCAGTTGATCGCCGACAAGGCCCTGGAACTGGCCCTGGCCGCCGTGGAGCAGGACGACTACCAACCGGGCGTGCAAGCCATTGCGCGGACCTTCAAGCAGCGTATTCATCGGGACTGAATCGTGGAGCTGATCGACAGCCACACCCACCTCGACTTCCCCGACTTCGACGCCGATCGCGCGGCGCTGCTGGCAGAAAGCCGTGCCCTCGGCGTGCGGCGCATCGTCGTGCTGGGCGTGCATCAGGGCAACTGGCAACGGGTGTGGGATCTGGTGCAGAGCGATGCCGACCTGTACGCGGCGTTCGGATTGCACCCGGTGTTTCTCGATCAGCATCGCCCCGAAGATTTGCATGCGCTGGGGGACTGGCTGACGCGCTTGCGCGGACATCGTCAGCTGTGTGCGGTGGGCGAGATAGGCCTGGATTACTTCATCGAAAACCTCAATCGCGAGCGACAACAAGGGTTGTTCGAAGCGCAGCTGCAACTGGCCGCAGACTTCGGGTTGCCGGCGCTGATCCACGTACGCCGCAGCCACGCAGCGGTGATCGCCACGCTCAAGCGCTTCAAGCTCGAACGCGCCGGCATCATCCACGCCTTCGCCGGCAGCCGCGAAGAAGCGCGGGAATACATCAAGCTTGGTTTCAAACTGGGCCTCGGCGGCGCACCGACCTGGCCGCAGGCGCTGCGCATGCATCGGGTGCTGCCGGAACTGCCGCTGCAATCGGTGGTACTGGAAACCGACTCACCGGACATGGCCCCCGCCATGTTCCCCGGCCAGCGCAACAGCCCGGCGCATCTGCCGGCGATTTGTGCGGCGCTGGCCGAGCTGATGAATATCACTGCTGAACAACTCGCCGCTGCCAGCACGGCAAACTGCTGCGAAGTCTTCGGCTGGTAGCACCGCAATCCCCTGTGGGAGCGAGCCTGCTCGCGAAAGCGGTGTGTCAGTTACAGCTATTTTTCAGACAGACCGCTATTACGAACAGGCTCACCCCTACATTCTAGATTGTGCTAAATGATGTAATCACTTAGTGCTTTCAGCCCACTACTGCGAAATCTTCGATAATCCAATAAGTTCAAGGAATTTGACCAAGACCAAAAAGCGGAAGGTACAGATCAGCACATACCACGACCAAAGTTTGATTTAACCTGTCTACTTTTAAACAGCAAGTCACTTTCCAGGAAAAGTATAGTAGACGGAATTCTCCCCGCTCTCATCAAAGAAAGGAAGGTCAAAATCATACCTGACATACACTCGAGCTTTTTTATTTGCCCCTACATACCCTCCGACAGCCCACTCGTTCCACTTATCGTCCTGTCGCATACTGTCTGGAGAATCAATACCCCACCATTGAACATCATCAAAACTGAAATGTATGTTGGCCTTATGCCTTCCAAAATAATCTGGATCATTAATTGTGTACTCTGTGGAATAACAGTAAAAAATACTTCCATCGCTACTCCACCAATATCTGTATCTTATTTGCCCCCGGTAAGCTCCCCTGACCGCATGAAGCTCCCCGTCATATAAAGTCGCGTTCTTGCTAAGCCTTTCAAAATTCTCTTTGGTGATAGTATTTTTTTTAGAAACGTTCTCTACACCAGGCGCAGGTCTGCCACCGGAAAATCTGTTACTTGCTTTCATGATCGCTCCTTAAAACATAGTAAAGACAAGATGAAAATAGGTCGGGTCGTTCAGGCCAATTTAGTAAATCCGATTGACCCAACTCGTCCTACTGTAAAACCTGACAGTCCCGACGAGCGGCTTCACTCAGCCGTGCCGAAATCAAGAATCTACGAAGATGCTTGCGCTGAACGCGAAAACGGAAAACTGCGATGGGTTTCTAGATAGCGAGCGAGGAGGCAGGGTAATACATCAAGCGGGACTCAAACTGGGTCTCGGCTGTGCAACGACCTGCCGGAACCGCCGCTGCAATCGGTGGTACTGGAAACCGACTCACCGGACATGGCCCCCGCCATGTTCCCCGGCCAGCGCAACAGCCCGGCGCATCTGCCGGCGATTTGCGCGGCGCTGGCCGAGCTGATGAATATCACGCCTGAACAACTGGCCGCCGCCAGCACCGCCAACTGCTGCGAAGTCTTCGGCTGGTAACACGTACCCGGGTAGGAGCTGACGAGTGCAACGAGGCTGCGATCTTTTGATCTTCAAAGGCAAAGTCAAAAGATCGCAGCCTCGTTGCACTCGTCAGCTCCTACGGGGGGACGGTGTCAGGCTCAGACGCGAAACGCGCTGATCAGTTGTTTGAGCTCAACCACCTGCGCCGACAGCGCGCGGCTGGCATCTTCGGTCTGGTGCGCACCTTGCGCTGTGCGTTCGCCGGCACGGTTGATCTCGACGATGTTCTGATCGATGTCGTGGGCCACGGCGGTCTGCTGTTCGACGGCAGCGGCGATCTGCTGGTTCTGATCGACGATCATGCCCACCGCGCCAAGGATGTTTTCCAGCGCCTGCTGGACTTTTTCCGACTGGCCCACCGTGCCATTGGCCATCTGATGGCTGACGCCCATGGCCTTCACCGCCGCGCCGACGCCACCATGCAGTTTGGCGATCATCTGCTCGATTTCTTCGGTCGATTGCTGGGTACGCTTGGCCAACGTGCGCACTTCATCTGCGACCACGGCAAAACCGCGCCCCTGCTCGCCGGCCCGCGCGGCTTCGATAGCGGCGTTGAGCGCCAGCAGGTTGGTCTGTTCGGCGATGCTCTTGATCACCTCAAGCACACGGCTGATCGACTGGCTGTCGCTGGCCAGTTGATTGATCACCAGCACCGACTGGTCGATTTCGCTGGCCAGTGCGGCAATGCTGCCCTGTTGCGATTCCACCAGGCCGCGCCCGCTGAGGGTTTCGTCATTGACGCTGTGGGCGCTGCTCACCGCAGCGGCGGCACTGCGAGCGACTTCCATTGAGGTCGCCGACATCTGGTTCATCGCCGTCGCCACTTGTTCGATCTGCGAGCGCTGCCCGGCCACGGCCTGATTGCTCTGCGCCGAGACGCTTTCGACCTGTCCGGCCTGTCGCTCGACTTCGCCAACGGTGTGGCCCACGCGTTCGATCAAGTCGTGAATCTTCTTCACCGTGCCGTTGAACACCTCGCCCAACTCGCCCAGTTCATCGCGGCTGCTGGCCTTGAAGTTGACGGTCATGTCACCGGCCGCGACCTTGTCCATCATCGCGCCCAGGCTTTTCAGGGTGGTGCGGGTCGAGGCGTAGAAACCGCCATAAAGATAGAAAATCAGCACGAACACCACCGACAGCGCCGAGGCTTGCAGAATCATGTGCGTGCGGTTCTGCGCCAGTCGCTGCTGCAACTGGTTGTCGAGGAATTTCAGCGTGGCCTGATTGAGCTGGTAGGTGTGTTCCATCAGCCCGGTGACCTGATCGTAGAATGCCTGCCACGGCGCATCGAGGGTGTCGGCCATTACCACTTGTTCTTCGAACAGCTCGCTGGCCTGTTTGAGCGAAGCCTTGCTGCTGTCGGCCTGGGCGCTGAGGGATTCGCGTGCAGCGCTGCTGGAACCGAGGGCGTCCTGCAGTTTCAGAGCGTACTCGGCCTGGAGTTTTTCAATCTGCACCAGCAGCTCGTCAAAACGCGTGCTGGAGGAACTGTTGAGAAAGCCCTGGCCCAACGAATACGAGCCCATCGCCCGGCCTTCGCCGAGGGTTTGCGTCACGCTGGGGGTAATCAGCGTCACCAGTTCGCTGAGCTGACGAATGTCGCTCTGGTTGTCGCGGCTCAACCCGGCCTGACTGGTGATGATCTGGCTGAAAATCTGCGCACTGGCCAACAACTTGCCGATCAACGCGCTTTTGCTTTGCAGCGAGCTCTCCGCTTGCTGGGCCTTGAACGCGGCGATCATTTCATCGCGCTTGGCCTCGAACTGCTTGATCTGCTCGGGGTCTTCGGTCATCGCCGTCAGCCCTTCGAGGCGCGCGAGCACAGCCTGCTCCAGCGTCTGGATCTGCGCTTCGACATTGCCGGCCTTGCCGGACTGGCCGAGGGTGACGTCGATCTGCACCAGATTGTTCAGGGTTTCCAGATCCCGGCGCAGGGTCAGGCTGCTGCCCAACAGGTCGAGACTTTGCAGTTCGACGCGGGTGCCCTGAAATTCGCGATAGGAGTCGCGCACCAGATAGAAATTGGTCACCAGCATCGGCACCAGGAACAGCACGCTGATCAGGCTGAACTTCATGCCGAAGCTCAGACGGTTCATCAGCGAGACGGCGGGATAGAGCAAGCTCTTCACTGGAAGTCTCCCTTGGTTTTTCTTGTTTTTATTGGCAGGCGCGGGACGAGAGCAGATAGCCACTATCGGGCGCTATCTCTGTATAGCGTAAATCGGCGGGAGGTTTTGTAACTTAAGGTTAATGGCAATGCAGTGATCGCCAAATCAAAAGAAAAAAGATCGCAGCCTTTGGCAGCTCCTACAGGGAAATGCGTTCCAAGGTAGGAGCTGCCGAAGGCTCGGGCCGCGATCGGACGATCTTTTGATCTCGCTGTAATCAGTGAACCAGAACCGTCCACAAGGCAAACCCGGCATACCACAGCACCGCCGCGCGCAGCAGCAGTTCCCACAGGCAATCGAGGGTGTTGATGCCGTCCGGACCGACCACTGGCGGTGGAACTTCCCCGGCGGCCAGGCCGACCTTGTTGATCAACTGCGCAGCGCTGATGTTCCAGTTCAGCAGCTCATGCAGCATCACCCGGCTGACCGCTACGAAGTTGCCGACCAACGCAAGACTTGCCGCCAGCAAACGCACCGGCACCCAATCGAAAGCGTGACGCAATTGCGCAGCACGCTCGACCAGCGCCGGATTGCAGCCGTGCTCTTCGGCCAGCGCCAGCAAGCGATAGGCCAATGCCGCCACGGGGCCGAGGAGGAAGTACCAGAAGATCACCGCAAAAAAACTCTGATAGGCCTGCCACAGCAGATGCCCCTGCACTTGTTCAAGCAATTGCTCGCCGCTGTCGGCGCAGATGTCCAGGTCGCGCTTGGCCACGTGGGCCGCCGCTTGCAGATCCTCACGGCGCCAGGCGTCGCGGAACGGTCCGAGGCCGCCGAGCAGGTCGCCACGCCCGAGGCTGTAAATCACCACCAGCAAATGCACCGGCAGCGCCAGCAGACCGTACGCCACCGGTTCCAGCACCAGCAGCAACAGCGCCAGCAACGCCACCGGGCACAGCACCAGAATCGTCAGCACCAGCCACGGTTGCCTGGCCAGCCGTTTGCTGTTTTCGAGTTTGTGCAGTTCGCGGATCCATCCGCCGTCGCGTTGAAGCCGATGGCGCAGGGCCGAAAACTTCTCGATCCACACCGCCAGCAGTAACACCAGAAAACTCATTGTCCTTCCTCTTTTGCCAGGGCTGCGCGGTAGCGTGCCCAGTCGAATGCCGGTCCCGGATCGGTCTTGCGCCCCGGAGCGATATCGCTGTGGCCGCAGATACGCTGATCGGTGATCGCCGGAAAGCGTTTCTGCAACTGCCGGGTCAGCGCAGTCAACGAACAATACTGTTCGTCGGTGAACGGCAGATCATCGGTGCCTTCCAGCTCGATGCCCACGGAAAAATCGTTACAGGTTTCACGGCCCTCGAACACAGAAACGCCTGCGTGCCACGCGCGCTCCAGACAAGAGACAAACTGGGTGACCTTGCCGTCACGTTCGATCAGAAAATGCGCCGAGACGCGCAGGTCAGCGATGCCTGCAAAGTACGGGTGTTCGGTGACATCCAGACGATTCTGGAAAAATTCCTGCACCTTGCCCGTGGCGAATTGCGCCGGCGGCAGGCTGATGTTGTGGATGACCAACAGGGACACTTCGCCCGCCGGGCGCTCATTGAAGTTGGGCGACGGGCAGATCTGCACGCCATGACACCACCCGCTCGCGGGATCCAACTGCATACCGATTCCTTCAACGCCGACCATGTGGGCGCCCAGTATGCCGCGATCCGCCCCCGCCGCGCGATCACTTGCCGCGATTGAGTCGCCGCAGGTCGCCCAGCACCGATTCCAGTGCGCGGTCGAACAGCAAGGTGTCATCCAGCGCACGCGCGGCGCCACGGCTGAAAGCCAAGGCGAGGTCGGTGCGGCTGTGCTCCAGCACCTTCGTCCCGGTGCGGTCGACGAAGACATATTTGCCGGTCTCTTCGATGATCGCGGCGAGTTTGCAACGCAAGCTCTGTTCGTCGTCTGCGTCGAACACCACCCAGTGGCCCACACGCAACTGCTCGACCTGAGACAGACCGGCAGCGTCTTGCGCCAGGCGCGGCGCCGGGGTGGCTGCTGCCTGGTCGGCGCTATGCTGCAAGACCTCGGGCGTGACTTCGATCAGCGGCATGGCGCTGTGATCGGCATCGTCGGAACGCTCCAGCACGCGTACGTGCAGAGCCTCCAGCTCACTGAAAAATTCGCTGGTGGCAAACGGGTCGAACGCGGTGCTGCTCAGGCCATCGCGCAGTGACTTGAGCAAACCCGGGACCAGTGCCAGCAGGCGCAGGCTGGATTCGCCGTCGTCATGGCGCTGCACGCTCCAGACCAACTGTTCCATGGTCTGCACGTCGGCGTGCCATTCGGCGGACTGATCGCCGTGCTTGAGGCAGGTCAGCAACAGCACTTTGCTCCAGGCCTGCTGGACGAAACTCACCACCGTCGCCGGCAGCACTTTGCCCAGTAGCGCCTGTTGCAACGCCTGCGCGACACGCCGCTGAGCCAGCTCGGCCTTCGCCCGGCCTTCCTCGGCGTCCCGCAAGCGTTGTTCCAGCAGTTCAGTGCGACGGCGTTCTTCCTGAGTGAAGGCGAGGAAGTCGGCGAGCAGTTCGGAGAAGATCGCCGGGTCGTCGACAAACTCGCTCAGCAAACGCTGCACCACTTGCTCGATGCGCACGTAGAGGCTGTCGCGCTCAGCGCCGTCGCAATCGCTCCAGCCCATTGCGGCCTCGGCGATTTCGTTGAGCAGGCGCCGCGCCGGGTGCGTGCTGCGGCTGAAGAAACTCTTGTCCAGCACGGCGACCTTGAGCATCGGAATCTGCAATCGGCCGATCAGCGCCTTGAGCGCGTCAGGCACGTTGCGATCGTCGAGGATGCAGTCGAAGACCATGGCGATCAGGTTGATCACATCTTCGTCAGCAGTCGCGACGACGCGGGAGCGGCCACTTCTGACGCTGACCCGGGTCAGCAGTTGTTCGAGCTGATGGCGCAGATCGAAATCCTCCTGAGCCTCAAGCGCCGGTACGTATTGCTGCAAGTGCGACAACAACCGCAGCAGGTCGCGGGTGTTGATCGGATGCGCCGGGGCGCCGGGCTCCAGGGTCGGTGTGACGCGGCCGCGGACCTGGGCGAGCAATTGCTGCATCGCGGCGAACACTTCCTCGATGCCTTCGTCCGCTGGCGGCTCGTCGAGATCTTCAATCAATGTGTCGCTGTCCGCAGGCTCGACCATGCGACGAGCCACGGCGGGTTTCAGATGTGGCAATACGCCGGTGGCGAGCAACAGCTGATTGGCCTCGCCATACAGCTGCTCGGTGTCAGCCAGCACATAGCGTTCGAACAGTTTGAGCAGGATCAGCTTGACCTTGATCTCGACGCCGAGGTTACGCCCGGCCTGCAGGAAATATTCGCAGAGCATCGCCGGACTCAGCGGGTTGTGCTGATCGTCCAGACGCTTGCCGAGCATCGAGCTGAAGCGTGCGGTCAGTTGATCGAGAGCGAAGCCGTCGCGCTTGAGCACGCGACTGACCATGGTCTGCACGGCCACGGTACGCTCCATGGCATCGGTGCGCGGCGCCGACTCTTCGACCACCGGCGTGCGTGGCAGGGTGTTGGCGGCGGGATCGTATTGGGTAAGGCCGGCGAAGGCTTCAAAGAACAGTTCAAGAAAGCCGCGCTCGATATTCTTGCGCTTGAGGCGCAGGTCGCGCATGGCTTCGAAAAAGATGTTCTGATCGACGTCGTTGCGCGCCCGGTCGGCCATTTCGAACAGCGTGTCGTCGGCGTTATCGAACAGCTCCTGCAAATCGTGGCGCAGCTGCTGCGCAGCCTTGTCGCGGACCTGCAGCAGAATCACCGGCAACCGGGCAAGCGGCGAGTGGTCCGCCAGATCGGCAGTCGCCCGGTGCAAAGGCACCACTTTCCCGTCGTTGCGCATCCAAGCCTCCTGGAACGGTGATTCGGTTCGTCGCTTTCGACACTGCCCCAGCGGAGTCGTTCGTCAAAGCCATGACGTCAAATACAAGGCGGATTATCTGGCAAAAGAGGCCGACGATGCTATAGGCCTCAGGGTTTCCCCTATACGCCATACACCTCGCAGTCAGCGCAGGAAAATCGACCAGATGCGCCAGGCACGCACGTTCTCGCCTTGGGTTGGCTCACGCCCTGCCCCTATAATCGAACCACTTTGTTTGTGGAGTCCGTTATGCCGAATCTACGTCTCGCCGATCTGACCGCCGAAATCGAAAACAACGTGCGCCGTGCGTTGCTCGAAGACGTCGGCAGCGGCGACATCACCGCGCAACTGATCCCGGCCGAACGCCTGGCCAAAGCCACCATCATCACCCGTGACGACGCCGTCATCTGCGGCACCGCGTGGGTCGATGCGGTGTTTCGCCAGCTCGATCCGCGCGTGGCGGTGCATTGGCAAGTGGTCGACGGCCAGCGGGTCAAAGCCAATCAGCCGCTGTTTCATCTGGAAGGCCCGGCGCGCTCATTGCTGACCGGTGAACGCAGCGCATTGAACTTCCTGCAGTTGCTGTCCGGCGTGGCGACGCGCGCGCAGTACCTGGCAGACTTCGTCGGCGAGACGCAGGTCAAGTTGCTCGACACCCGCAAAACCCTGCCCGGCCTGCGTCTGGCACAGAAATACGCCGTAACCTGCGGCGGCTGCCACAACCATCGCATCGGTCTCTACGACGCCTTCCTGATCAAGGAAAACCACATCGCCGCCAGTGGTGGCATCGCCGAAGCCGTGGCCGCCGCACACAAGATCGCCCCGGGCAAACCGGTGGAGATCGAAGTGGAAAGTCTTGAAGAGCTGAAGCAGGCGCTGGAAGCCGGCGCCGACATCATCATGCTCGACGAACTGAGCCTGGACGACATGCGCGAAGCGGTTCGCCTGACCGCCGGCAAAGCGAAACTGGAAGCCAGCGGCGGCATCAACGAAAGCACGCTGCTGCCGATCGCCGAAACGGGCGTGGATTACATTTCGATCGGTGCGATGACCAAGGATGTCAAAGCGGTGGATCTGTCGATGCGACTGAGCCTCTAAACGCAGCGGCAAGCTACAAGCTACAAGCCAAGCGACTGTGCTTTGACTTGCGGCTTGTAGCTTGTAGCTAGAAGCTCGCAGCTGCTCTTATACGACGAGATTATTCATCTCGCAGTACTCGTCCCACTCGACACCCAAGACTTCCGCCGCTTCCTTGTGCAGCACGAGGCGCTGCGCCTCGAACTCCTCCGGCGTGCTCGTGTACTTGAGAGTCAGCTCCCACGGCTGCAAGCCCTGCGCTTCGGCTTCGTCTTCGAAGGCCCACTGGATCTGGTCTTTCTGATCATCGGGACTCAGGTCCTTGATCTCTTCCTTCAGGTCCGGCACATCCAGAAGGTATTTTTCCAGCGCTTGTTCGTGGCGTTGCTCTTGGGTCAATTCAGTCATGGGGTTCTCGCTGATCTTAGGAATGGAGGATGGATCTGGATCATCAAGGATCTCTCTGACGCAGGAAGCCATTGGAAGCTCGGTTTTTCCTGGCCTTCAGGACCATTCGTGGATCATCTGAAAACAACGGTGCTTGCTTGTCTGGGACAAAGGAATCCTAACAGAGACGCAAGCCAGTGCAACCGGGGGAATGAAATGAAGAGTGGTACTCGCTTGGTTACAGTTTCCTGTTTCCATGCGCGAAATCCACTGCGTATAAATCCTCCCCCATCGCTTTTGAGGTTGCGACGAACGAAACCTTCACATTGACCGCCCAAAAACAGGCAACTATATTCAGTTGCAATCATAGGCCAGCATGTCAAAGACTGAAAAACTTCTCGCCAAGCTAATCAACGGGCACAGCGCATTCACTTGGTCCGAGCTTGTCACTCTGTTAGGTCGTCTTGGTTACTCCCAACTGGAAGGATCCGGTAGCAGGATCAAATTCGACAATGGGGATCCGAACGCATTGATCAACCTGCACAAGCCCCATCCCGGAAATGAAATCAAAACATACGCAAGACGCCAGATTATCGAGCAACTGAAAAAAGGAGGCCTGATTCAATGAGTTCCCAGCTGCACTACAAAGGCTATGTTGGCTCTATCGAGGCGAGCACGGAAGATAAGTGCCTGTTCGGAAAACTCCTTTTCATCAGGGCGCTGGTTAATTATGAAGGACAAACGGTGGCTGAACTGGAAGCAGCCTTTCGCGAGGCGGTAGATGACTATTTACAAACCTGTGAGCAGCTCGGGCAGAAGCCTGAAATCCCATGCAAAGGATCGTTCAATGTTCGCATCGGTCACGATCTGCATTTAGCAGCGGCTCTGGCGGCAACCCGTCAAAATGTGTCGTTGAATGATCTGACACGTCAAGCACTGAACGAATACCTCCAACACCACGCATAAAACAGAAGGCGAAAATTTTTGCCCGAGACAGGAATCGAACCTGCGACCTTCGCGTTACGAGTGCGCTGCTCTACCGGCTGAGCTACACGGGCGGTGGGCTAAACCTAGCACCGGTCTCAAGCTGCGGCAAATTTGTGGGTTGTCTGATGGTTTTCTTTTGAGAACTACAATTTCTTTATTTCAGATAAAAAAATGCCCCCGCCGTTTGCACGGCGGGGGCATCTTCATTGCGCTAAAGCGTTGGGGTGATTAAACGCCAGAAGCCTTGGCAGCTGCCACGTCTTTGATGGACAGCTTGATACGGCCGCGGTTGTCCACGTCCAGTACCAGCACTTCCACTTCCTGACCTTCTTTCAGAATGTCGGTGACTTTCTCTACGCGAGCGTCGCTCAGCATCGAGATGTGCACCAGACCGTCCTTGCCCGGCAGGATGTTTACGAATGCGCCGAAGTCGACGATGCGCTCAACCTTGCCGACGTAGATCTTGCCGATCTCGGCTTCTGCAGTGATGCTCAGAACGCGCTGACGAGCAGCTTCTGCAGCATCCTTGGTTTCGCCGAAGATCTTGATCGAGCCGTCGTCTTCGATGTCGATCGAAGCCTTGGTTTCTTCGCAGATCGCACGGATGGTCGCGCCACCTTTACCGATAACGTCACGGATTTTGTCGGTGTCGATCTTCATCGCGATCATGGTCGGCGCGTTGGCCGACAGCTCGGTACGCGACTGGCCAATGATCTGGTTCATCTGGCCGAGGATGTTCAGGCGCGCTTCAAGGGCCTGGCCCAGAGCGATTTCCATGATCTCTTCGGTGATGCCCTTGATCTTGATGTCCATCTGCAGCGCAGTAACGCCTTTGGCGGTACCGGCTACCTTGAAGTCCATGTCGCCCAGGTGATCTTCGTCGCCGAGGATGTCGGTCAGGACGGCGAACTTCTCGCCTTCTTTAACCAGACCCATGGCGATACCGGCTACCGGTGCCTTCATCGGTACACCAGCGTCCATCAGTGCCAGGGAAGCACCGCACACGGAAGCCATCGAGCTCGAACCGTTGGATTCGGTGATTTCCGAGACCACGCGGATGGTGTACGGGAACACGTCAGCGGCTGGCAGCATGGCCGAAACCGAACGACGGGCCAGACGGCCGTGACCGATTTCGCGACGACCGGCGCCACCCATGCGACCACACTCGCCTACCGAGAACGGCGGGAAGTTGTAGTGCAGCATGAACGGGTCTTTTTTCTCGCCTTCCAGGGTGTCGAGCAGTTGTGCGTCACGGGCGGTGCCCAGTGTTGCCACAACCAGCGCCTGGGTTTCGCCACGGGTGAACAGTGCCGAACCGTGAGTCTTTGGCAGAACGCCGACTTCGATGTTCAGCGGACGTACAGTCTTGGTGTCGCGGCCGTCGATACGTGGCTTGCCGTTAACGATGTTTTCGCGAACGGTGCGGTATTCGATTTCGCCGAAAGCTGCTTTGACTTCAGCAGCGCTAGGCTGGCCTTCTTCACCGGACAGCTTGGCAACCACCTGGTCCTTCAGCTCACCCAGGCGAGCGTAACGGTCGGCCTTGATGGTGATGGTGTAAGCCTGGGAGATCGCTTCGCCGAACTCGGCGCGGATAGCGCCCAGCAGTTCGGTGGCTTCTGGCGCAGGAGCCCAGTTCCAGGTTGGCTTGGCAGCTTCGGCAGCCAGTTCTTTAACAGCGTTGATCACAACCTGGAATTCGTCGTGAGCGAACAGTACCGCGCCCAGCATCTGGTCTTCGGTCAGCTCTTTGGCTTCCGATTCAACCATCAGCACGGCGTCGGAAGTACCGGCAACGACCATGTCCAGGCTCGAAGCGGCCTGCTGCTCGTAAGTCGGGTTCAGCAGGTAGCCGGTGCTTTCGTGGAAAGCCACGCGAGCAGCGCCGATCGGGCCGTCGAACGGAATACCGGAAATGGCCAGGGCAGCCGAGGTACCGATCATCGCAGCGATATCCGGATCGGTCTTCTTGCTGGTGGAAACGACGGTGCAGACAACCTGCACTTCGTTCATGAAGCCTTCTGGGAACAGCGGACGGATCGGACGGTCGATCAGTCGGGAAGTCAGGGTTTCTTTCTCGGAAGGACGGCCTTCACGCTTGAAGAAACCGCCAGGGATCTTACCGGCAGCGTAAGTCTTTTCCTGGTAATGAACGGACAGAGGGAAGAAGCCCTTGCCCGGATCGGCTTGCTTTGCACCGACAACAGTCACCAACACGCTGACGTCGTCGTCAACGGTGACCAATACTGCGCCGGAGGCCTGACGGGCGATACGGCCTGTCTCGAGGGTAACGGTCGATTGACCGAACTGGAATTTTTTGATTACCGGGTTCACGGTGTCCTACCTTCTTTGTGGCTCTTGGGGGAAACGGTTTCTTGCGAATTCTTGGGCAATCTCGGGAATCGGCCCGATGGCAATTGTCCGGGTGCTACAGGTAAAGCCATGCTGCAGATAAAACTTGAGGCTGGGAGCCTGCAAGGCGCCAGCGGAAAACCGCTGACGCCCGACAGACCACCAACCTCATAGCGCAATCGCTGATTAGCGACGCAGACCCAGGCGAGCGATCAGCGCGGCGTACCGGCTTACGTCCTTGCCTTTCAGGTAGTCCAGCAGCTTGCGACGCTGGTTAACCATGCGGATCAGACCACGACGGGAGTGGTGATCTTTACCGTTGGCCTTGAAGTGACCTTGCAGTTTGTTGATGTTGGCGGTCAGCAGTGCAACCTGCACTTCTGGCGAACCAGTGTCACCAACAGCTTGCTGGTAGTCAGCAACGATTTGAGCTTTTTCTTGAACGTCGAGAGCCATGAGGCAATCCTTCCTTATCAGGAAACTGTTTCAGGGAAACAGCTTCAACAGGCCAGGGACAAATCCCTGTATCTATAAATGAGTAGTGACCATGCCTGTTAACAGCCACACTCGCCGGCCCGCTTAACGCAGACCGGTTCCGGTCATTCTGACCGAATCAAGCGACGCGGCGCGATGCGCCCGTCTTCGCTCACTTCACCGATACCGATGAAGCGACCATTGTGATCCTGTACTCGCACCATGCCGAACTTCGGCGCATCCGGGGCACGTACCGGCTGGCCGTTGAGCCAGTAGAACGCGCTCGCTTCGGAAAAGTGCAGCAACGGCCAATCCTGCAGGCCGCTGTCCGATGGCATCAGGAAGCGATCGACCGCTTCGTTGCCGCCTTCGGCATGTACCGCTTCCAGCTCTTCGAGAGTAACAGTCTGCGCCAGGGTGAAAGGCCCGGCCTGGGTCCGACGCAATTCTGCGACGTACGCACCACAACCGAGTTGCTCACCGATATCCTCCACCAGGGTCCGAATATAGGTGCCCTTGCTGCAGTCCACCGCAAGCCGCGCAGTATCGCCTTCGAAGGCCAGCAATTCCAAGCGCGCAATAGTAACAGAACGCGGTTCGCGCTCCACTACTTCGCCTGCACGTGCCAGTTTGTACAGCGGCTGGCCATCACGCTTGAGTGCCGAGTACATCGGCGGTATCTGACTGATTTGCCCGCGAAATTTCGGCAGAACCGCTTCGACATCGGCGCGACCAACGGTCACCGGACGCTCCTGCAAAACCTCACCTTCGGCATCGGCCGTGGTGGTGGTCTTGCCCAGTTGCGCCAGAGTCTCATAGCCCTTGTCGGAATCGAGCAGGTATTGCGAGAACTTGGTCGCCTCGCCGAAGCACAGCGGCAACACGCCGGTGGCCAACGGATCGAGGCTGCCGGTGTGCCCGGCCTTCTCGGCATTGAGCAGCCAGCGCACCTTCTGCAAGGCAGCGTTGGAGGTGAACCCCAATGGCTTGTCGAGCAGGATGATACCGCTGACGTTACGACGGATACGTTTGACCTGAGCCACCGAATTACTCCTTGGTGTCTTCAGGTGCTGGAGCGGCAACGTGCTGATTGTCTTCAGCCACGGCGCGCTCGATCAATGCCGACAGGTGCGCGCCACGCACGACGGATTCGTCGTAGTGGAAGTGCAATTGCGGCACGCTGCGCAGCTTCATTTCGCGGGCCAACTGCATGCGCAGGAAGCCTGCGGCGGCGTTGAGCACCTTGATGCTTTGCGCGATGTCTTCAGCGTTGTCCTGACCCATCACGGTGATGAAAATCTTCGCGTGACCGACGTCACGGGACACTTCCACAGCGGTGATGGTGACCAGGCCGACGCGCGGGTCTTTGACTTCGCGACGGATCAGTTGCGCCAGCTCGCGCTGCATCTGATCGCCAATACGTTGGGTACGGCTGTATTCTTTTGCCATGATTTGTTACCTGTTACTGCCCAGCGGTGAAACCCGCAAGGTCTGAAAGCGGCAAACGCCCGGCCTGACAAAAGCCAGACCGGGCGTTGCGTTTAGAGTCCGGACGCTGTGCCGTGCATTTGCATGCTACGGCCCATCGTGGCCCTTGAAGTGCGCGAGTCAGAGGCTGCGAGCAACCTGAACCTTCTCGAAGACTTCGATCTTGTCGCCGACTTTGACGTCGTTGTAGCTCTTCACGCCGATACCGCATTCCATGCCGGCACGTACTTCGGAAGCGTCATCCTTGAAGCGGCGCAGGGATTCCAGCTCGCCTTCGAAGATAACGATGTCTTCACGCAGTACACGGATCGGACGGTTACGGTGCACGACACCTTCGATCACCATGCAACCGGCGATCGCGCCAAACTTCGGCGAACGGAACACGTCACGCACTTCGGCCACACCCAGGATGTTCTCGCGAACATCGCTGCCGAGCATGCCGGTCAGGGCTTTCTTGACGTCTTCGATGATGTCGTAGATCACGTTGTAGTAACGCATATCCAGACCTTCCTGCTCGACGATCTTGCGAGCGCCGGCATCGGCACGCACGTTGAAGCCGAACAGTACAGCGTTGGAAGCCAGTGCCAGGTTGGCGTCGGATTCGGTGATACCACCGACACCGCCACCCACGACGCGCACTTGTACTTCGTCGTTGCCCAGGCCATTCAAGGCACCGTTCAACGCTTCCAGCGAACCACGGACGTCGGATTTGAGGACGATGTTGAGCGTCTTCTTCTCGGCCTGACCCATGTTTTCGAAGATGTTTTCCAGCTTGCCGGCGTGAGCGCGAGCCAGTTTGACTTCGCGGAACTTGCCTTGACGGAACAGAGCCACTTCACGGGCTTTCTTCTCGTCGGCAACTACGCTCATCTCGTCGCCAGCGTCCGGGGTACCGTCCAGGCCGAGGATCTCGACAGGGATGGATGGACCGGCTTCCTTGATTGGCTTGCCGTTCTCGTCGAGCATGGCACGTACACGGCCGTAGTTCGAACCGACCAGGACCATGTCGCCTTGACGCAGCGTACCGTCCTGAACCAGCACGGTTGCCACCGGGCCACGACCCTTGTCGAGACGCGATTCAACCACCACACCACGGCCAGGAGCCGACGGAGTAGCTTTCAGTTCGAGCACTTCGGCCTGCAGCAGAACGGCTTCAAGCAGCTCGTCCACGCCAGTACCCATCTTCGCCGAAACCGGAACGAATGGCGTGTCGCCACCCCAGTCTTCGGAAGTCACGCCGTGAACCGACAGCTCGCTGCGGATGCGATCGAGATCGGCGCCCGGCTTGTCGATCTTGTTCACTGCTACCACCAGCGGCACGCCAGCTGCCTGAGCATGCTGAACCGCTTCGATGGTTTGCGGCATCACACCGTCGTCCGCTGCAACCACGAGGATCACGATGTCGGTCGCCTTGGCACCACGGGCACGCATTGCGGTAAACGCAGCGTGACCCGGGGTGTCGAGGAAAGTGACCATGCCGCGATCAGTCTCAACGTGGTATGCACCGATGTGCTGGGTGATACCGCCGGCTTCGCCAGCAGCTACCTTGGCACGACGGATGTAGTCGAGCAGGGAAGTCTTACCGTGGTCAACGTGGCCCATTACGGTCACGACTGGTGCACGGGAGAACGACTCACCTTCAAACTTCAGGGACTCGGCCAGGGAATCTTCCAGAGCGGTGTCGCTGACCAGGGTCACTTTGTGGCCCAGTTCTTCGGCTACCAGTTGAGCAGTTTCCTGATCAAGCACCTGGTTGATGGTCGCTGGAGTACCCAGTTTGAACATGAACTTGATGATTTCAGCCGCTTTGACCGACATCTGGTTGGCCAGATCGCCAACCGTGATGGTCTCGCCGATCTGCACATCACGCACGACAGGGCCGGTCGGGCTCTGGAAACCGTGGGCGTTGCGCTTCTTCAGCTTGGCCTTGCCGCGACCACCACGACGGAAGCCATCGCTTTCTTCGTCAGTAGTGCGTGGCGCCACACGTGGTGCCGGCGCTTTTTCTTTGACCGATGCGCGATGCGGAGCGTTTTTGCGCTCGCCATCACCGCCACCGCTGCGACGATTGTTATCGTCGGCACGTGGCTTGTCCGGACGGCGCTGTTCGTTCTGCTTGTTGCGAACGTCAGCCGATGGAGCAGGAGCAGCAGCCACCGGTGCGCTTTCGCGAACAGGTTCGGCAGCAGCCGGTGCCGCAACGGCGTCGCTGGCAGCGGTTTGCGCAGCAGCAGGCTGGCGACGCGCTTCTTCTTCGGCGCGTTGCTTGGCTTCTTCTTCAGCCTTCTGACGGGCAGCATTTTCTACTGCGCGACGCTCATCCAGTTCACGCTTGCGCTCGGCTTCGATTTCTTCCGGGCTGCGCTGTACGAAAACTTTCTTCTTGCGAACTTCAACGCTGATGCTCTTGCTACCAGCCACACGCAGGGTGCTGGTGGTTTTACGCTGCAGCGTGATCTTGCGTGGTTCTTCCACTTTCGCCTTGTGACTGCTCTTCAAGTGAGTCAGCAGGGATTGCTTCTCACTGTCAGTCACATTTTCGTCGGCGGCGGTGTGCGGCAGACCTGCCTCACGCATCTGCTGCAACAGGCGCTCTACCGGTGTTTTGACCTCATCGGCCAGTTGTTTCACCGTGACTTGCGTCATGCACTTCTCTCCTCAGGCCGCGCCTAATTACTCGAACCAGTGGGCTCGGGCGGCCATGATCAACTTGCCGGCACGATCATCGTCAATGCCGTCGATGTCGAGCAGGTCGTCAATAGACTGCTCGGCCAGGTCTTCGCGGGTAATTACGCCGCGCACCGCCAGTTCCATCGCCAAATCCTTGTCCATACCCTCAAGCGAGAGCAGGTCTTCGGCCGGATGGGCGTCTGCCAGCTTTTCCTCAGTAGCGATGGCTTTGGTCAACAAGCGATCCTTGGCGCGAGCACGAAGCTCGTTGACGATGTCCTCGTCAAAGCCGTCGATGTTGAGCATTTCCTCCACCGGTACGTAGGCAATCTCTTCCAGGCTGGTGAAGCCTTCATCTACCAGCACCTGAGCCAGTTCTTCGTCGACTTCCAGCTCGTCGATGAAGTTGCGCAGGATGTCGCCGGTTTCTGCTTGCTGCTTAGCCTGGATGTCCGATTCGGTCATCACGTTCAGGGTCCAGCCAGTCAACTGGCTCGCCAGACGCACGTTCTGACCACCGCGACCGATGGCCTGAGCCAGATTGTCTGCGCCAACGGCGATGTCCATGGCATGGGCATCTTCGTCAACGATAATTGCCGCAACCTCGGCCGGGGACATGGCGTTGATCACGAACTGGGCCGGGTTGTCGTCCCACAGCACGATATCAACACGCTCACCGCCCAACTCACCCGATACCGCCTGGACGCGCGAACCGCGCATACCGATGCAGGCACCTTGTGGGTCGATGCGCTTGTCCTTGGAGCGGACGGCGATCTTGGCACGCGAACCCGGATCACGGGAGGCGGCCATGACCTCGATGAGGCCTTCGGCGATTTCCGGCACTTCGATACGGAACAGCTCGATCAGCATTTCCGGTGCGGTACGCGACAGGATCAGCTGCGGGCCGCGGTTCTCGGTGCGGATTTCCTTGAGCAGCGCACGCAGACGCACGCCGACACGGAAGGTTTCGCGAGAAATGATGTCTTCACGGGCCAGCAACGCTTCAGCATTGTTGCCCAGATCGACGATCACGTTGTCGCGGGTGACTTTTTTCACGGTGCCGGAGATGATTTCTCCCAGGCGCTCGCGATAGGCGTCGACCACTTGAGCGCGCTCGGCTTCGCGAACTTTCTGCACGATGACCTGCTTGGCAGTCTGTGCAGCGATGCGGCCGAATTCGATGGATTCGATTTTCTCTTCGACGACGTCACCAACCTTGGCACCAGGATGCGTTTCGGCAACCTTGCTTGGCCAGGTCTCGATGGCCGGATCGTCGAGATCATTCTCTTCGACGACCGTCCAGCGACGGAAGGTTTCGTAGGAACCGGTGTGGCGGTTGATTTCCACACGCAGGTCCACTTCGTCTTCAAAACGCTTTTTGGTAGCAGTGGCCAGAGCCAGCTCCAGCGCTTCAAAAATTACGCTTGCCGGTACACCCTTTTCATTGGATACCGACTCAACAACCAGCAGTACTTCTTTGCTCATCGTACGCCTCGCCTTTCGCAAGCCATTGGATCCGCGGGATCCGCGTCTCAGTCAAAACTGGGAATAATGTTGGCCTTGTCGATCATATCGATCGGCAACAGGAACTCGTGGTCTTCTACCTGCACCACGACGTCCTGCTCTTCTACACCGCGCAGAAGGCCCTGAAAATTGCGTCGACCTTCGAAAGGCGAGCGCAGCTTGATCTTCACTTGTTCACCGGCAAATTGGGCAAACTGCTCAAGAGTGAACAGCGGGCGCTCCATGCCAGGCGAGGAAACTTCGAGGGTGTATTCAACGGAGATAGGATCTTCAACATCCAGAACACCGCTGATCTGACGGCTGACAATGGCGCAATCGTCCACCAGCACGCCACCCTCTTTATCGATATAAACGCGCAACATCGAGTGACGACCCTGAGCCGAGAACTCGATACCCCAGCATTCATAGCCCAGGGCCACGACCACCGGGGCCAGCAAGGCCTGCAACTCTTCTAGCTTGCTCGACACCTGAACCCCCTAGTGCATGATATGTGCATGCTTTGCAAAATAAAAAAATGGGCATAACGCCCATCCTTGAAACGCCGTCGAACAGCGGCGTTGAAAGTATCCAGCTAACAAAAAGCCCCTTAAAAGGGGCTCCTTAAACTGGTTGCGGGGGCCGGATTTGAACCGACGACCTTCGGGTTATGAGCCCGACGAGCTACCAGACTGCTCCACCCCGCGACAAAGCTGGGGCGGAAGTATACGACCGATCCCTTTTAGGGTCAATGTAACCTTCCACCTGCAAGAAAGCCCGCAACAGCGGGCTCTCCTGACTAATTGGTACCGAGAAGGGGACTCGAACCCCTACACCCTATGGGCACAACCACCTCAAGGTTGCGTGTCTACCAATTCCACCACCTCGGCAATACTACGTTTGAAACTCTTCTTACTTCTGCTCTTGAGCTGGAGGCACGTCAGTCGCTGGAGTAGCCGACTTTTGCTCTTGAAGCACCGGGACATCATCAGAAGCCGGTTGTTGCTTAGGTACTTCCAACACTGCTGGATCTGGAAGACCTGCTTGAGTCAGCTGATGAGCTTTCTCTTTAGCAAAGTAACCTAACCCCAAGCTGGTTATGAAGAAACCGGCGGCAAGTATAGCAGTAAACTTACTAAGAAAGGTAGAGGAACCTTGGCTTCCGAACACAGTATTTGAAGCACCTGCTCCGAAAGACGCGCCAGCGTCCGCACCCTTACCCTGCTGCAGCAAAACCAGAGCAACTACGCCCAATGCACCCAGCAGATGAAAAACGACTACGACTGTTTCCAGCATTTTTTCAGTTTCCCGCGGCGCGACAGATCGCACCGAACTCATCTGCATTCAGGGAAGCTCCACCAATGAGCCCCCCATCGATATCCGGCATGCCGAACAGTTCGACCGCATTGGCCGCCTTCACGCTGCCGCCGTATAGAAGCCGCACACCTCGTGCGACTTCAGAATTCTCTGCCGCCAACTGCTCGCGAATGGCTTTATGCACATCCTGAGCCTGTTGCGGCGTTGCAGTCAGCCCGGTACCAATGGCCCAGACCGGCTCGTATGCAATCACTGCCTTGGCAAAGGCACCGACACCCAGCTCCTCGATGATGCTGCCCAGCTGACGCCCGACAACCTCAAGAGTTTTTCCGGCTTCGCGCTGCTCGAGGGTTTCCCCTACACACAACACCGGAATCAAGCCACATGCCTGTGCCGCTGCGAACTTGCGATTCAGCATCCCGTCTCGCTCGCCCATAATCTGACGGCGTTCGGAGTGCCCGACAAGCACCAGGGAACAACCTGCATCCACCAGTTGGCTGGGAGCAATCTCACCAGTCAACGCACCTTGCATGGCTTCCACCGCAGAATTCTGCGCGCCGACCGAAATCGACTTGCCTTTCAAGCCATCAATCACTTGATTGATATACAAGCAAGGCGGGAACACCGCGACATCAACACCGCTTGGCAAGGCCAGATGACGAAGGCCGTTGATCAGCTCAGCGACGCTGGCGCGGGTACCGTGCATCTTCCAGTTACCAGCTACCATAGGGCGACGCATGCTGTACCTCGTCGGTCAAAGTGGGCGCAGATGTTACCCAACACAATCATGGCTTGCAAGCCGTATCAGGCAGAAACTTCGGTTACCAGTTTTGCCAGCTCTTCGGCATAGCCGCGAACCTGGTTTTCGTCCTCGCCTTCGACCATTACGCGCACCAGAGGCTCTGTGCCGGACTTGCGCAGAAGCACGCGACCGCGCCCCGCCATCGCCTGAGTGACACGGGCACTGGCTTCCTTGACAGCAGGATGCTCCAGTGGGCTTTCACCGCCGCCAAAGCGAACGTTGATCAGCACCTGAGGGCACTTGCGCAACGCCTGGCGCGTTTGTGCCAGACCTTCATTGCGGGATTTCAGAGCCATCAACACCTGCAAGGCCGCAATGATCGCGTCGCCCGTAGTGGTGTGATTGAAGCAGACCACATGCCCGGAGTTTTCCCCGCCTACGAGCCAGTTGCGCTCTTGCAGCTCGGCAATCACGTAGCGGTCACCGACATTGGCGCGAACGAACGGGATCGACAGATCCGCCAGGGCCAGTTCGAGACCAAGATTGCTCATCAAAGTACCGACGACGCCACCCTGCAACTTGCCACGCTCATGCAGATCGCGGGCAATGATAAACAGCAGGTCATCACCATCGACGATGGTGCCGGTGTGATCGACCATCAATACCCGATCACCATCACCATCGAAGGCGATACCCAGGTCCGCATGCTCGGCCAGAACGGCGGCCTGCAACGGCCCCATATGCGTGGAACCGCAGTTATCGTTGATGTTCAGCCCGTTCGGCTGAGCGGAAAGCACGACGACTTCGGCACCCAATTCACGGAAGACGCTCGGCGCTACCTTATAGGTCGCACCATGCGCGCAGTCGATCACGATCTTCAGGCCGGCGAAATTGGTCCCGGTAGGCACGCTGCTTTTGCAGAACTCGATGTAGCGACCCGATGCGTCATTGATTCGCGACACTTTGCCGATCTTGCTCGACTCGACGACGGTCATTGGCGTATCGAGCAACTCTTCGATCATCAACTCCAACTCATCCGGCAGCTTGGTGCCTTTACCAGAGAAGAACTTGATGCCGTTGTCATCATGCGGGTTGTGCGATGCACTTATCACGATACCGGCTTCAGCCTGGAACGTACGCGACAGATAAGCGATGGCAGGCGTCGGCATCGGGCCGAGCAGCATCACATCGGCGCCCGCCGAGGTCAGGCCCGCTTCGAGTGCCGATTCGAACATATAGCCAGAGATCCGCGTGTCCTTGCCGACCAGCACCTTGCAGGCACCCATCTTGCGGAAAGCCATGCCAGCCGCCCAACCGAGCTTGAGCATGAAGTCAGGCGTGATCGGGTATTCACCTACGCGACCGCGAATGCCGTCGGTACCAAAATATTTCTTGCTCATAAGTGCTCCATCATTCTTATTCGGCTGACTCTACGGCCGCGATCATTCGCACTACATCGACAGTTTCCGCCACATCGTGAACCCGCAAGATCCGCGCACCCTTGACCGAAGCCAGCGCAGCAAGCGCCAGGCCGCCGTGCAGACGCTCGCCCACGGGACGGTTCAAAGCGTGGCCAATCATACTCTTGCGCGAAACACCTACCAGCAATGGCCGCCCCAGCGCATGCAGGGCCTCCATGTGTTTGAACAAGCTTAGATTGTGCTGCAGGGTTTTGGCGAAGCCGAAGCCGGGATCAAGAATGATTCGCTCAGCGGGAATGCCCGCCTGGGCACATTGATCCATGCGTTCGACGAGAAACTCACCGACCTCGCGGGTGACATCCTGATACTGCGGATTGTCCTGCATATCGCCCGGCTCGCCGAGCATGTGCATGAGACAAACCGGCAATCCGGTCGCCGCCGCCGCATCCAGCGCGCCATCGCGACGCAACGAACGCACATCATTGATCAGTCCGGCACCGAGCCGGGCGGTTTCGCGCATGACTGCCGGGGTGGAAGTATCGACCGAGATGATGACATCCAACTCGCGATTGATCAGCTCGACAATCGGCGCGACGCGCTCGAGTTCCTCCAGAGGAGAAACCGCTCGCGCGCCTGGCCGGGTCGATTCGCCGCCGACATCAATCAGCGTCGCGCCAGCCAGCACCATGGCTTCGGCATGGCGCAGCGCCGCATCGAGCTGGCTATAGCGACCACCATCGGAGAAAGAATCAGGAGTGACATTGAGAATGCCCATGACATGCGTCTGGGCCAAATCAAGAACCCGGTTGCCGCAAGGCAACCGGGTCAGGGACTGTACAGAAGTCATTTCAAGCCTTAAACGTCAGCAGCCGGACCGCCAATCGGTTTTTCCGGACGCTCGTCCTGCACGACAGGCGGCGGAGGCGTACCGGTGCCACCCGACCAGTCGCGAGGTTCGCGAGGTGTGCGGCCAGCCATGATGTCGTCGATCTGCTCGGCATCGATGGTTTCGTACTTCATCAGCGCATCAGCCATGGCATCCAGTTTGTCACGGTTATCCGTGAGGATCTGCTTGGCGGTGCCGTAGCACTGATCAATGATGCTGCGCACTTCGGAATCGATCAGCTTGGCGGTCTCACCGGAGAAGCTGGCAGCCTGGCCGCCACCGCCGCGACCGAGGAACACTTCGCCCTCTTCTTCGGCATACATCAGCGGACCGAGTTTTTCCGACAGGCCCCATTTCGTCACCATGTTCCGGGCAATCTGACTTGCACGCATGATGTCGTTGGACGCACCGGTGGTTACACCGTCAAAGCCCAGGGTCATTTCTTCTGCGATACGGCCACCGTACAACGAGCAGATCTGGCTGATCAGCGCACGTTTGGACAGGCTGTAACGATCTTCTTCCGGGAGGAACATGGTCACACCCAGCGCACGACCGCGCGGGATGATCGACACCTTGTAGACCGGATCATGCTCAGGCACGACGCGACCAACGATGGCGTGGCCGGCTTCGTGGTAAGCAGTGTTCTGCTTTTCTTTCTCGGACATGACCATGGATTTGCGCTCGGCGCCCATCATGATCTTGTCTTTCGCCAGTTCGAACTCTTTCATCTCGACGATGCGTTTGCCGCTACGAGCAGCGAACAACGACGCTTCGTTGACCAGGTTGGCCAGGTCAGCACCGGAGAAGCCAGGAGTACCACGTGCGATCACTGCCGGAGCAACGTCGTCGCCCATTGGCACTTTACGCATGTGCACTTTCAGAATCTGCTCGCGACCACGAATATCCGGCAAGCCGACGACCACCTGACGGTCGAAACGGCCCGGACGCAGCAGCGCAGGGTCGAGTACGTCCGGACGGTTGGTCGCAGCAATCACGATGATGCCGTCATTCATTTCGAAGCCATCCATCTCCACCAGCAACTGGTTGAGAGTCTGCTCACGCTCGTCGTGACCGCCACCCATGCCGGCGCCACGATGGCGACCCACGGCATCGATTTCGTCGATGAAGATGATGCAAGGGGCGTGCTTCTTGGCCTGCTCGAACATGTCGCGGACGCGGCTGGCGCCGACACCGACGAACATTTCCACAAAGTCGGAACCGGAAATGGTGAAGAACGGCACTTTCGCTTCGCCGGCAATCGCCTTGGCCAGCAAGGTTTTACCGGTACCCGGAGGGCCGACCATCAGCACGCCGCGCGGGATACGACCGCCCAGACGCTGGAATTTGCCCGGATCACGCAGGAACTCGACCAGCTCGCCGACTTCTTCCTTGGCTTCGTCGCAACCGGCAACGTCAGCCAAAGTGGTTTTCACCTGATCTTCGGAGAGCAGGCGTGCCTTGCTCTTGCCGAAGCTCATCGGCCCGCCCTTGCCACCGGCGCCGCCCTGCATCTGGCGCATGAAGAACATGAACACCGCGATGATCACCAGGATCGGGAAGCTGGCCACCAGGAGCTGGGTCCAGATGCTTTGCTGTTCAGGCTGCTTGCCTTCAACCACAACATGATTGTCGACCAGATCGCCGATCAGGCCATTGTCCTGAATTGCCGGACGAATGGTCTTGAAGCTGTCGCCATCGGTGCGCTTGCCGGTAATCACATAGCCGTCAACGGCTACGCGCTCGACCTTGCCATCCTTGACCTGCTGGATGAAGTCGGAATAGTTGAGGGTCTGCGGCTCGTTAGGGCTGGAGAAGTTGTTCATCACCGTCACCAGGACTGCCGCGATGATCAACCACAGGATCAGATTCTTTGCCATATCGTTCAATTAACTACCCTCTGAAGCAAGCTCCGCTACTGGCGCGCGCTTCGCATGATATTCACCGGCCTAACTTACTACATTACCTACAACTCTGGCAGGCGCCGTCTGTAACCCTTTGTGAAACACTTTCTACACAATATTCGCTTATGCCTGCAGAGCGAAATATGAAAAACCTATCGCCCCGCCGAAAAACCTTGTTTTACGCATCACCGCCGCGATAACCCCAGGCCAGCATGTACTGCTCACGGGAGCTGCCACGGGAAGAGTCTGGCTTGATCATCTGGATCTTGTCGAATTTCTTCCGAGCATCCTTCAGATAAACGTCAAACCCTTCGCCCTGAAAAATCTTGATGACGAAATTGCCACCCGGCTTGAGGATCCGTTCCGCCAGGTCCAGCGCCAGCTCACACAGGAACATGGCCTTGGGCATGTCCACTTCGGGCGTACCACTCATATTGGGGGCCATATCGGAAATCACAAGGTCCACCTGCGAATTACCCACGGCCTCCAGGATTTCAGCGAGCACCGAGTCCTCCGTGAAGTCGCCCTGGATAAAATGCACGTCCGGAATGCTGTCCATTTCCAGGATGTCCGAAGCGATCAGACGACCCTGACCGCCGATCAACCGACTGGTCACCTGGGACCAGCCACCCGGCGCGGCGCCGAGGTCGACCACGCTCATGCCCGGACGGATGAGTTTGTATTTTTCCTGGATCTCCAGAAGTTTGTAACTTGCACGCGAGCGGTAGCCATCCTTCTGCGCCTGCTTCACATAAGGATCGTTGACATGTCTTTTCAGCCAACCAAGGCTTGTCTTGGAACGCGCCATTGGGCACCTCAATGATTAGGGTCGTGATTAGTTGGGCGGATCCACGAACCCTCGGGTAAAATGGCCGCCATTTTACAGAATCCAGACGAAAGGGTCAGATTATGCCGCTCACTCCAGAGCAGAAGAAACAGTACAAATCCATCGGCCACCACCTCAAACCAGTGTTGACGGTAGCGGACAACGGTTTGACTGAAGGTGTTTTAGCCGAACTTGAACGCGCCTTGGCCGATCACGAGCTGATCAAGATCAAGCTCAATATCCTCGATCGCGAGTCGCGCCTGGCGCACATCGCCGAACTGTGCAAGGTCGGCAAAGCGGACCTGGTTCAGGTGATCGGCAAGATGGCTCTGGTCTACCGCAAGAACTTCAGCGCCAACAAGCAGCTGTCGAACGTTCATCGCTTCAAGTGATGCGCAGGGTCAAGGGTGTGCTTCGCGCACCCTGCCACTCCATCCCGGCACCGGCTGCATGACCAGCACCAACCCGGAAAATCCCAGCACCAGATAACTGAATACCTGCCAGCGCTGCGCATCCGGCCAGCCGACACGCACAGCGACATACATCGCGCACGCGTACAACGCCATCAACAGCACCTGCCCGCGAAAATCCCGCCATAGACTGCCAAGACCCTCGGCCTGTACCAGCACCAAAGCCTGAAAGATCACGCACAAAGCAGCGAATCCGACTACCAGCACTTCGAATGCACTGGCCACTTCGTCGATCAACAGCGGCGCCAGGCCGATCCGGCCCAACGCCGGCTGCAAACCGATATGAATCAACCATAGGCCACCGACCCAAAGCATCTGGGTCAGTTGCCAAAGCATGGCGCCCGCATGCAGCGGGCGCCTTCTTTCAGATGTGACGAACTTCGACAATCTCGTACTCGATCACGCCGCTTGGCGTTTTGACGGCGACCACGTCACCCTCTTCCTTGCCAATCAAGGCGCGGGCCAGCGGCGAACCGACGGAGATCTTGCCGAGTTTGAAGTCAGCCTCATCCTCACCCACGATGTGGTAAGTGACGCTTTCATCAGTCTCGACGTTGGCGATCTCGACGGTGGTACCGAAAATCACTTTGCCGGTATGAGGAATGGTCGTGACATCGATGATGACCTGATTCTGAATCCGGCCCTCGATGTCACGAATACGCGCTTCGACCATGCCTTGCTGTTCGCGGGCAGCATGGTATTCAGCGTTTTCCTTCAAGTCACCCAACTCGCGGGCCGTACCGATGTCCTGGCTGAGCTTCGGACGGACGACCTTGGTCAGGTGAGCATGCTCCTCTTCCAGGGCGCGAGCGCCCTGAACAGTCATTGGGTACTTGGTTATGCTCATGCCTTCAATCCTGCGTGTAGATCCTGCAAGCGGCGCACGGTCTTTTCCGGACCGAACTTCAGCGCTTCGCAGATCGCTTCGCCCGCAGCGATAGTGGTGGTGCAGTAGATCTTGTGCTGCAGGGCATTGCGACGAATGGAGTACGAATCGGCGATCGATTGACGACCTTCGGTGGTGTTGATGATCAGCGTGACTTCGTCATTCTTGATCATGTCGACCACGTGCGGACGACCCTCGGTCACCTTGTTCACGCGGCGCACTTTCAGACCTGCGGCTTCGATCAGCTTGGCAGTGCCGGCAGTGGCGACCACTTCGAAGCCCAAGTTGATCAGATCACGGGCCACGCCTGCAACCAGTGGCTTGTCGTCATCGCGCACGCTGATGAACGCGGTACCGCCGGTCGGCAGCACTTCGCTGGCGCCCATCTGCGCCTTGGCGAATGCTTCACCGAAGGTGTCGCCGACGCCCATTACTTCACCGGTCGACTTCATCTCTGGGCCGAGGATCGGGTCAACGCCAGGGAACTTGGCGAACGGGAACACCGCTTCTTTCACGCTGTAGAAGTTCGGGATGATTTCTTTGGTGAAGCCGATTTCCTTCAGGGTCTTACCGGCCATCACGCGCGCAGCGATCATGGCCAGGGAAACACCGATGCACTTGGAAACGAACGGTACGGTACGCGAGGCGCGCGGGTTGACTTCGATGACGTAGATGTCTTCGCCCTGCAAGGCCAACTGAACGTTCATCAGGCCGACAACGCCCAGTTCCAGAGCCATTTTCTTGACCTGTTCGCGCATCTCGTCCTGGATGTGTGCCGGCAGCGAGTACGGCGGCAGCGAGCATGCGGAGTCACCGGAGTGAACGCCCGCCTGTTCGATGTGCTGCATGATCGCGCCGATCACTACATCTTTGCCGTCGCAGACCGCATCCACGTCCATTTCGATGGCGCAGTTGAGGAAGTGGTCGAGCAGCACCGGGCTGTCGTTGGACACTTGCACCGCGTCACGCAGATAGCGCTTGAGTTCGTCTTCTTTGTATACGATTTCCATCGCACGGCCGCCCAACACGTAGGACGGGCGCACCACCAGCGGATAACCGATCTTCGCCGCAGCGCGAACAGCTTCATCTTCGCTACGCACAGTGGCGTTTGGCGGCTGACGCAGGTTCAGACGCTCGACCATTTGCTGGAAGCGCTCACGGTCTTCGGCGCGGTCGATGGCGTCAGGGCTGGTGCCGATGATCGGCACGCCAGCAGCTTCCAGAGCACGAGCCAGTTTCAGCGGAGTCTGGCCGCCGTACTGGACGATCACGCCTTTCGGCTTCTCGACGCGGCAGATTTCCAGTACGTCTTCCAGGGTTACCGGCTCGAAATACAGACGGTCGGAAGTGTCGTAGTCGGTGGAAACGGTTTCCGGGTTGCAGTTGACCATGATGGTTTCGTAGCCGTCTTCGCGCAGGGCGAGCGCAGCGTGAACGCAGCAATAGTCGAACTCGATGCCCTGGCCAATACGGTTCGGACCGCCACCCAGGATCATGATCTTGTCGCGACCCGACGGCGCTGCCTCGCACTCTTCCTCGTAGGTCGAGTACAGGTAAGCGGTGTCGGTAGCGAACTCGGCGGCGCAGGTGTCAACGCGCTTGTAGACCGGGAACACTTCCAGCTTCTGACGGTGCGTACGCAGGTTTTTCTCGGTGACGCCCAGCAGCTTGGCCAGACGCTGATCGGAGAAGCCTTTGCGCTTGAGCTTGAACATCAGGTCGCGGTCGATCGAGGACAGACCGAGGGTCTTGACCTTCTCTTCGTCCTTGATCAGGTCTTCGATCTGCACCAGGAACCACGGGTCGATCATGTTCATGCCGAAGATGTCTTCGACCGACAGACCGGCGCGGAAGGCGTCAGCCACGTACCAGATACGCTCGGCGCCCGGCACGGTCAGTTCACGCTTGAGCACGCTCATGCTATCCGGGTTGCTCAGATCGAGCTTCTCGTCCAGACCGCAAACGCCGACTTCCAGACCGCGCAGGGCTTTCTGCAGGGATTCCTGGAAGGTCCGGCCGATGGCCATGACTTCACCGACCGACTTCATTTGCGTGGTCAGGCGTGCGTCAGCCTTGGCGAATTTCTCGAAGGCGAAGCGTGGCAGCTTGGTGACGACGTAGTCGATCGACGGTTCGAAGGACGCCGGGGTCTTGCCGCCGGTGATGTCGTTCGACAGCTCGTCGAGGGTGTAACCCACAGCCAGTTTGGCCGCGACCTTGGCAATCGGGAAACCGGTGGCTTTCGAAGCCAGTGCCGAGGAGCGCGAAACACGCGGGTTCATTTCAATCACGACCATGCGGCCAGTGTTCGGGCAGATACCGAACTGCACGTTCGAACCGCCGGTCTCGACGCCGATCTCGCGCAGTACCGCCAGCGAGGCGTTACGCAGGATCTGGTATTCCTTGTCGGTCAGGGTTTGCGCAGGAGCTACGGTGATCGAGTCACCGGTGTGCACGCCCATCGGGTCGAAGTTTTCGATCGAGCAGACGATGATGCAGTTGTCCTTTTTGTCGCGGACAACTTCCATTTCATATTCTTTCCAGCCGATCAGCGATTCGTCGATCAGCAGCTCTTTGGTCGGCGACAGGTCCAGACCACGGGCGCAGATTTCTTCGAACTCTTCACGGTTGTAAGCGATACCGCCACCGGTGCCGCCCATGGTGAAGGACGGACGGATGATGCACGGGAAACCGAGGGTTTCGAGAACCGCGTTGGCCTCTTCCATGCTGTGGGCAATGCCGGAACGCGGGCAGGCCAGGCCGATGGATTTCATCGCCTTGTCGAAACGCGAACGGTCTTCAGCCTTGTCGATGGTGTCGGCATTGGCACCGATCATCTCTACGCCGAACTTCTCCAGAACGCCTTCGCGCTCCAGGTCCAGGGCGCAGTTCAGAGCGGTCTGGCCGCCCATGGTTGGCAGTACGGCGTCCGGACGCTCTTTTTCGATGATCTTGGCCACGGTCTGCCACTTGATCGGCTCGATATAGGTGGCGTCGGCCATGTCCGGGTCGGTCATGATGGTGGCCGGGTTGGAGTTCACCAGGATGACGCGGTAACCCTCTTCGCGCAGGGCTTTGCAGGCCTGGGCGCCGGAGTAGTCGAATTCGCAGGCCTGGCCGATCACGATCGGGCCAGCGCCGAGAATCAGGATGCTTTTAATGTCTGTACGTTTTGGCATGGTTTGTCACTCAAATCCGCAGGTCAGTCGGCAAGCCGTCTTGATCGATTTCTGAAGTCTCGAAGGGGCCGCCGGAACCGGGGCCGCCCTCGAGGGCTTCTCTCTACAGTCTCAAGGCGAACGCTTAGCGTCGCTTGGCCATCTCGTTGATGAAGCGGTCGAACAGTGGCGCGACATCGTTCGGGCCCGGGCTCGCTTCAGGGTGACCCTGGAAGCTGAACGCGCTCTTGTCGGTGCGCTCGATGCCTTGCAGGGTGCCGTCGAACAGCGATTTGTGGATCGCGCGCACGTTGGCTGGCAGGGTGGCTTCGTCTACCGCAAAACCGTGGTTCTGGCTGGTGATCATCACCACGCCTGTGTCCAGATCCTGCACCGGGTGGTTGGCACCGTGGTGGCCGTGGCCCATTTTCAGGGTTTTGGCGCCGGAGGCCAGAGCCAGCAACTGGTGGCCGAGGCAGATGCCGAATACCGGCGTCTCGGTTTCCAGGACTTCCTTGATCGCCTGGATCGCGTAGTCGCATGGCTCCGGATCACCAGGGCCGTTGGACAGGAACACGCCGTCCGGCTTCAGCGCCAGCACATCGGCGGCTGGAGTCTGTGCAGGCACTACGGTGACGCGGCAGCCGCGCTCGACCAGCATGCGCAGGATGTTGACCTTGACGCCGTAGTCGTAGGCGACCACGTGATATGGCAGCTCGGAAGCTTCGATGGTCGCGTGGCTGTCGGTTTTCAGATCCCAGACAGTCGAGCGCCATTCGTATTGGGTCTTGGTGCTGACGACTTTCGCCAGGTCCATGCCCTTCAGGCCCGGGAAGCCTTGCGCAGCGGCGATGGCCGCTTCTTCGGAGATGTTGTCGCCGGCCATGATGCAGCCGTTCTGAGCGCCTTTTTCACGCAGGATGCGGGTCAGGCGACGGGTGTCGATACCGGCGATTGCCACCACGTTGTTGGCTTTCAGGTAATCGGACAGGGACATCGTGTTACGCCAGTTGCTCGCTACCAGCGGCAGGTCACGGATGACCAGGCCAGCGGACCAGACGCGGTCGGACTCGGCGTCTTCCGGCGTGGTGCCGGTGTTGCCGATGTGCGGATAAGTCAGGGTAACGATCTGTTGGGCGTAGGAAGGATCGGTAAGGATTTCCTGATAGCCGGTCATTGCGGTGTTGAACACCACCTCACCAACGGTCTGACCGTCGGCTCCAATGGCTTCGCCGCGAAAAATGCTGCCATCAGCAAGGGCGAGTATGGCTGGCTTAGTCAAGAAGACCTCCCGTAAATAACGCATGAAAGGGCAATCGCAGGTTGTAAAAAAGCGGAGTGACGTATGGACACGTCACCCCGCTTCTTCACTGAAATTATTCTGCGCGCTTTTAGTGGACACACTAAAGCTGTAGCTTACAGAAAAGGGCGTTTTTGGTCCACCGCTAAAGAGCCTTAAAGGCCGGAGAATGCGACAGGTCGTCGCCAGGCGGTAAAAACCGGCGCAAAACGGGACGTTTGCGCCGGGTTCAGCAACGACTCAACGCAGGTCGAGCACGTCTTGCATGTCGTACAGGCCCGGCTCGCGACCGTCCAGCCATAGCGCCGCACGCACCGCGCCCTTGGCGAAGGTCATGCGGCTCGATGCCTTGTGGGTGATCTCGACGCGCTCGCCATCGGCAGCGAACAGCACGGTGTGATCACCAACGATGTCGCCAGCGCGCACGGTGGCGAAACCAATGGTTTCACGCTCACGCGCACCGGTCTGGCCTTCGCGACCGTAGACCGCGACCTTCTTCAGATCACGCCCCAGTGCATCGGCAATCACTTCACCCATGCGCACCGCCGTGCCGGACGGAGCATCGACCTTGTGGCGGTGATGGGCTTCCATGATCTCTATATCGACATCGTCGCCCAGCACGCGCGCAGCGGTGTCGAGCAACTTCAGGCAGAGGTTGACGCCGACGCTGAAGTTGGCGGCGAAGACGATCGGAATGTCCTTGCCCGCCTCGGCCAGCAATTGCTTCTCTTCAACACTGAAACCGGTGGTGCCGATGATCATCGCTTTGCCGTGTTTGCGGCAGAACGCGAGATTCTTCAGGGTCACGGTCGGGTGAGTGAAGTCGATCAACACATCGAACTCTTCAACCACACGATCCAGATCACCGGACAGCGGCACGCCGATACGGCCCAGCGCTGCCAGCTCACCGGCATCCGCGCCGACCAGCGTGCTGTCGGGACGATCGACCGCCGCCGTCAGACCGGCGCCCGGCGTCTGCTGCACCGCTTCAATCAGGGTCTTGCCCATGCGCCCGGCGGCGCCCATCACTGCAATACGTCGCATGCCGACTCCTTACAAATCGCCGAAGAAACGCTTCACACCGTCGAACCAACCGGTGGTTTTCGGCGAGTGGCTGTTGTCGTCGGCCAGGGAGCTGCGGAATTCTTCCAGCAGTTCACGCTGACGACGGTTGAGGTTGACCGGCGTTTCCACAGCGACACGGCACATCAGGTCGCCGGCACCGCCGCCACGCACTGGCGCCACGCCTTTACCGCGTACGCGGAACTGCTTGCCGGTCTGCGTGCCTTCAGGGATTTTCAGTTTGACCCGACCGTCGAGGGTCGGAATTTCCAGCTCGCCGCCCAGTGCAGCGTCGACGAAGCTGATCGGCACTTCGCAGAACAGGTGCTTGCCGTCACGCTGGAAGATGTCGTGTTCACGCACGTTGATCACAACGTACAGGTCGCCAGTCGGCCCGCCCTGGGTACCCGCCTCGCCTTCGCCGGACAGACGAATGCGGTCGCCCGTATCAACACCGGCAGGCACTTTGACCGACAGGGTTTTGTACTCTTCGACACGACCGTCGCCGTGGCAGGAGTCGCACGGATCGGAAATGATCTTGCCCTGGCCATGGCAGCGCGGGCAGGTCTGCTGCACCGAGAAGAAGCCCTGCTGCATGCGCACCTGACCGATGCCGCCGCAGGTCGGGCACGTCGTCGGCGACGAGCCCTTCTTGGCGCCGGAGCCATCGCACGGCTTGCAGTTGACCAGTGTCGGAACGCGGATATTCACCGAGGTGCCGCGCACCGCTTCTTCCAGATTCAGTTCCAGGGTGTAGCGCAGATCGCTGCCACGCTGAGCGCCGCCACGGGCACCGCCGCGACCGCCACCGAAGAAATCACTGAAGACATCACCGAAGATGTCCGAGAAGTTCTGGCCACCGAAACCGGCACCGCCGCCGCCCATGCTCGGATCGACGCCGGCATGACCGTATTGATCGTATGCCGCGCGCTTGCTGGCGTCGGACAACACTTCATAGGCCTCGTTGGCCTCTTTGAATGCTTCTTCCGAAGCCTTGTCGCCGGGATTACGGTCGGGGTGGTGCTTCATGGCCAGGCGGCGATAGGCCTTCTTCAGGTCCGCTTCGCTCGTGCCCCGCTCGACACCCAATACTTCGTAATAGTCACGCTTTGCCATAAGTTCTTTGCACTCTTAAGGACGTTCGGCAAACCCCTCCTGAGCCTCGCCAAACTCGTTGAGCCCCCATTAAGGCCCGGACCCAACTCACGTCAATTCAACGATCCTGGTCTTGATTGATGCGGTATCTGCGGCGCGAAAAGCAGGAGCATTCCCGGCCATACCGCCAGCATCCGAACGGTGTCGCATGCTGTAAAAATTCGCGTATTCCAGATACGCCAACGCGGGAGGCAAGCTCCCGCGCGGCGACATCCTACCAGTCACCGCCGCAAGGCAGTCAACCGGGCGACCAACAACTTACTTGTGGTCTTTGACTTCTTCGAACTCGGCGTCGACAACGTCGTCAGCCTTCTCAGCCGATTCGCCTTGCGGGGCCGCGCCATCAGCTGGCTGAGCCTGTTCGGCGTACATCTTCTGAGCAACCGGAGCGGAGACTTTCGACAGCTCTTCAACCTTGGCTTCGATGGCAGCCTTGTCGTCGCCTTTTACGGCGGCTTCCAGAGCAACCACTGCAGCTTCGATTGCAGTCTTCTCTTCGGCGGTGACCTTGTCGCCTGCGTCAGCGACCATCTTGCGAGTCGAGTGCACCAGTGCGTCACCCTGGTTACGGGCAGCGGCCAGTTCTTCGAACTTGCGGTCTTCCTCGGCATTCGCCTCGGCGTCACGCACCATGCGCTCGATTTCTTCGTCGGACAGACCGGAGTTGGCCTTGATCACGATCGACTGGGTCTTGCCGGTAGCCTTGTCTTTCGCGCCGACGTGCAGGATGCCGTTGGCGTCGATGTCGAAGGTCACTTCGATCTGCGGCACGCCACGTGGAGCTGGTGGAATGTCGGCCAGGTCGAACTTGCCCAGCGATTTGTTCTGTGCGGCTTGCTTGCGCTCACCTTGCAGAACGTGAATGGTCACAGCGCCCTGGTTGTCGTCGGCAGTCGAGAACACTTGCGATTTCTTGGTAGGAATCGTGGTGTTTTTCTCGATCAGCGCGGTCATCACGCCACCCATGGTTTCGATACCCAGGGTCAGCGGGCTGACGTCGAGCAGCAGCACGTCTTTCACGTCACCGGCCAGAACAGCGCCCTGAATCGCAGCACCCATGGCAACAGCTTCGTCCGGGTTGACGTCTTTACGCGCTTCTTTACCGAAGAAATCGGTAACCAGCTTCTGTACCAGCGGCATACGAGTCTGACCACCGACCAGAATCACGTCGTTGATCGCGCTGACGTCGATACCGGCGTCTTTCATGGCAATGCGGCAAGGTTCGATGGTGCGCTGAACCAGGTCTTCAACCAGTGCTTCGAGCTTGGCACGCGAGATCTTCACGTTCAGGTGCTTAGGACCGGTCGCGTCTGCAGTGATGTACGGCAGGTTGACGTCGGTCGACTGAGCGGACGACAGCTCGATCTTGGCTTTCTCAGCGGCTTCTTTCAGACGCTGCATCGCCAGCGGGTCACCTTTGAGGTTCATGCCGCTTTCTTTCTTGAATTCGTCAACGAGGTAGTCGATCAGACGAATGTCGAAGTCTTCACCGCCAAGGAAAGTGTCACCGTTGGTGGCCAACACTTCGAACTGGTGCTCACCGTCAACTTCAGCGATCTCGATCACGGAAACGTCGAAGGTACCGCCACCCAAGTCATAAACGATCACGGTGTGATCGCCCTTGGCCTTGTCCATACCGTAAGCCAGAGCAGCTGCGGTTGGCTCGTTGATGATACGTTTTACGTCCAGACCAGCGATGCGGCCGGCGTCTTTGGTGGCCTGACGCTGGCTGTCGTTGAAGTAGGCCGGAACGGTGATCACCGCTTCGGTCACTGCCTCGCCGAGGTAGTCTTCGGCGGTCTTCTTCATCTTCTTCAGAATTTCAGCCGAGATCTGTGGCGGTGCCATTTTCTGGCCGTTCACCTCTACCCAGGCGTCGTTGTTGTCAGCCTTGACGATCTTGTAAGGGACCATCTGGATGTCTTTCTGCACAACTTCTTCGTCGAAACGACGACCGATCAGACGCTTTACCGCGTACAGGGTGTTGTGCGGGTTGGTTACAGCCTGACGCTTGGCCGACTGACCTACCAGAATTTCGCCATCGTTGGCGTAAGCGATGATCGACGGCGTGGTACGCGCGCCTTCAGCGTTTTCAATAACTTTGGCTTTGCCGTTTTCCAGCACGGAGACGCAGGAGTTGGTAGTCCCCAGGTCGATACCGATAATTTTGCCCATGTTCACTCTCCCGAAACTTTGGATTTTGTTGCCGCAGCAGTGGTGGCTGACTGCGGTAGCACTTAAACGCTTGACTTCTAAATGGGGGCCTTGCGGCTAATTTCAAGCCTGCTCGTCAATCGAAGGCGAAACCGGTGCCGGCGCCTTGCTGACCACGACCATCGCCGGGCGCAGCAGGCGACCATTGAGCTGGTAGCCCTTCTGGAAAACCTTCAACACGCTGTTCGGCTCGACGTCGGCACTTTCCTGCATGGCCATCGCCTGATGGTGAACGGCGTTGAACGGTTCGCCATGCGGATCGATCGCTTCAAGCTGGTAGCGCTTGAGGGTGTCGTGGAACATTTTCAGGGTCAGTTCGATGCCTTCGCGCATCGGACGGATGCTTTCGTCGTCCGGGCTCGACAGCTCGAGGCCGCGCTCCAGGCTGTCGACGATCGGCAGCAGGTCGCTGGCAAATTTCTCAAGGGCAAACTTGTGCGCCTTCTCGACGTCCTGCTCGGCACGGCGGCGAACGTTCTGCAGATCGGCAGCAACACGCAGAGACTGATCCTGCGCGGCGGCCAATTGCTCTTCGAGCACTTGCACACGGGTCGCCAGGTCGTCACCCGAACCTTCGGGCGCCTGATTGGCTTCTGGGTTTTGCGTATCTACTGTCTGTTCGTCAGCCATAGAATTCTCCTTTCAATTTCGTCCGCGAGCCTGACTCGCGCTTCTGCCCCGATATATGGGGCCGCAAAATCAGGCTTCAAGGGCTGAAAACAATTGTCCCTACAAAAAAGTGCTGAATACTCATTCTTGAATGCGCTAAGAAAACTCTTTGATCAAGCAAATCGAGCTAAGGGCGGGCATTGTCAGGCCTGAACAAAACACTGTATAAATAACCAGACCTCAAGCCTGGGAGCTGCCTTTATGCTGGTGCACCTGTCCGTACATAACTACGCCATCGTTGAACATCTCGATCTCGAACTTGATCGCGGGATGAGCGTGATCACAGGGGAAACCGGCGCCGGCAAGTCGATCATGCTCGACGCCCTGGGCCTCACCCTGGGTGATCGCGCCGACAGCGGCGTGGTTCGCCCGGGCGCTGATAAAGCCGACATTCTTGCCACCTTCGATCTTGCTGATATCCCCGAAGCCAGCGCCTGGCTTGCCGAGCGCGATCTGGAAAACGACGGGCCGTGCATCCTGCGCCGGGTCATCACCTCGGAAGGTCGTTCGCGCGGCTATATCAACGGCACGCCCTGCCCGCTTGGCGACCTTAAAGCCCTCGGCGAGCTGCTCATCGATATCCACAGCCAGCACGAACATCAGTCGCTGCTGAAAACTGATACTCATCGCCGCTTGCTCGACGAGTACGCCGGCGCCACCGATCTGGCGCGTCAGGTACAACTTGCCGCACAGCGCTGGCGCCAGACTCGCCAGGAACTGGAGCGGCTGTCCAACTCCGGCGATGAACAACGCGCACGTCATCAGTTGCTCAGCTATCAGCTTGAGGAATTGGAGAACCTCGGCCTCGGCGAAAATGAACTGGAGCAACTGGAGCAGGAACACAAGAACCTGACCAACGCCGAAACCTTGCTGGGCATTTGCCGGCAAGTGGTCGAGCAATGCAGTGAAAGCGACTCCGGCAATGTGCTGAATGCGCTGACCGCCAGCCTCAATCGACTTTCCAGCGTGAACAGTTCGGTGGGTGCGCTGGGTGAAGCCAGCAGTTTGCTGACCAGTGCACAGATTCAGGTAGAAGAAGCGGTCGGCGAGCTCAATCGCTTCCTCGACAATTTCGATGCCGACCCGGCTCGCCTGCAATACCTGGAAGAGCGCCTCGACGCGATCTACACCTTGGCGCGCAAACACCGGATTCAGCCGACCGAAGTCGGCGAGATGCAGCAGAAGCTGCTGGATGAAATCGAAACCCTCAACGCCAACGATGAATCCATTGAACGCCTGGGCGAAGAACTGGCGTCCTACGCCCGCCACTATCAAGAGAAAGCGCGCGAGCTGAGCGACCTTCGTCATCAGGCGGCCGGCAGCCTCGCCAGTGCGGTGGAGCAGGAAATCCAGCGCCTGGGCATGCCTGGTGGCCGCTTTACCATCGAACTGAAGGCCAACAGCAGCGACGAGTTGCTGCCAAACGGGCTGGAGCAGGTCGAACTGCTGGTCAGCGCCAACCCCGGTCAACCGCTCAAGGCGCTGGCAAAAGTTGCCTCCGGTGGTGAGCTGTCGCGGATCAGTCTGGCGATTCAGGTCATTACCGCCCAGACCTCCCGCGTGCCGACCCTGGTGTTCGACGAAGTGGACGTAGGTATTGGCGGCCCGACTGCGGAGATCGTCGGCCAGTTACTGCGCCGTCTCGGTGATCGCGGGCAGGTCCTGACCGTGACGCACTTGCCGCAAGTGGCGGCGCAAGGGCATCAGCATCTGTTCGTGCACAAGGTCCGCGACGAGAAGGCGACTCACACCGCTGTCGCGAAGCTGACAAAGAACGAGCGCATCGAAGAAGTCGCGCGCATGCTCGGCGGCATCGATCTGACCAAGGAATCCCTGGCTCACGCGAAAAAAATGGTGGTGACCGCCAAGGCGTAACAACTAGTAGAAAGCACGAAGGCGACCCTTGGGTCGCCTTCGCTCGTTTCGCGAATGTGAAATTCGCGCGACATGCTTACTTTTTCTTGCGCACGTACAGCACCAGGTTGTGATCAACCATCTCGAAGCCATGCTTCTCGACGATCGATTTCTGAAGCTTTTCGATTTCTTCGTCGAAGAATTCGATCACTTCACCCGATTCCACGTTGACCATATGGTCGTGGTGGCCACCGTCAGCCAGCTCGAAGACCGCGTGGCCGCCGTCGAAGTTGTGGCGGACCACGAGGCCGGCCGCTTCGAACTGGGTCAGAACACGGTAAACCGTGGCCAGACCGACGTCCTCACCAGCTTCCATCAACGCCTTGTAGACGTCCTCGGCACTCATGTGACGCTGCTCGGTAGAGTCGAGCATTTGCAGGATCTTGACCCGTGGCAGGGTCACTTTGAGGCCGGCTTTGCGTAGTTCGCTATTTTCAACCATGGTCAGCTTTCTCGCGATGCTGCTTCGCAGCTTCTCTTAATGCGGGTATGATCGGCGTTTACGTTGTCCCAGCCAAGATAGTGGAAGTCGCCCACCGATGCAAAACACCAAGCTCTTGCTAACCAGTTTCACCTTTGTGGGACTGCTCGCACTCGCCGGTTGTTCATTCCCCGGGGTTTACAAAATCGACATCCAGCAGGGCAATGTCGTCACGCAGGACATGATAGACCAGTTACGCCCGGGAATGACCCGGCCGCAAGTACGGTTTATCATGGGCAACCCTCTGCTTGCCGACACGTTCCATGCCGATCGCTGGGATTATCTGTACAGCCTGCAACCGGGTGGCGGTGAACGCCAGCAGGAACGAATCAGCGTTATCTTCAACTCCAACGACCAGCTCGTCAGCCTATCCGGTGACTTCATGCCCGGCGTGAGCCGTGATGAAGCCATTCTCGGCAAGGACAGCGGTACTACCGTGACCGCGCCTGCTGAAAACGCCGACAAGCCAGAAGCTGAAAAACCAGCCAAACCAGGCTCCTTGCTGGATCAGATCCAGAAGGACGTCGATGGTGTGGAAACCGTACCGGTTCCGACACCAGAGCCGCTGGACACCTCGCCGCAGTAATAGGCGAGGCAATAAAAAACCCGGACATTCCGGGTTTTTTATTGCCTGCCGTTTGGTCTGATCAAGAATTGCGTGCTTTGGCCTCGGCAGCCTTGGCCGCGCGCAAGCGTCGAACTTCTTTGGGATCAGCCAGCAGCGGTCGATAAATTTCGATCCGGTCGCCCGCCTGAACAGGGCGAGAATCCGCGTCAGCCACGACCTTGCCAAAAATCCCCAGCGGGCACTGCGCCAGATTCAGCTCAGGAAACTCGGCCGCGATGCCCGATGCGTGCACCGCCGCCCGAACGCTGACTCCTTCAGCGACGCTGATCGCACGCAGAACCTGGCGATCAACCGCCGCGTACACGACTTCTATCTCGATCACCGGCTTAACCATGCATCTGCTTGGCGCGCTGGCAGAAAGCATCCACCAGCTGGTTAGCCGCCTGATTGAACAGCGGGCCCAACGTAGCGCGCACCAGCGGCCCGGCATAATCGAACGACAGATCCAGACTGATCTTGCAGGCCTTTTCGTTCAGCGCCTTGAATACCCAGATGCCGTGCAACTGAGTGAACGGGCCTTCTTCAAGATTCATCTCGATCGACTGCCCCGACACCAGCGTATTGCGCGTGACGAAATGCTGACTGAGGCCGCCTTTGGCCACGCCGACACTGGCGCGCATGTGTTCCGGGGAGCTTTCCAGCACTTCAGCCTCCGAGCACCACGGCAGAAACTCCGGGTAACGCGCGACGTCGTTGACCAGGTCGTAGAGAAACTGCGCCGGGTACGGTAGGAGCGCGGATCGTTGGATATGTGTCGTCATGTAAGCGTTACTTCCAGAGCTGAGCGGCAAAGACTACAAGAATGCCGATAGGCGCCACGTAGCGCATCAAGAACAGGGACAGGGCAAATAGAACCGGGTTACGGATGGACAATTCATCCCGCACCGCTTCACGCCCCATTACCCATCCCGCGAACAGCACGAAACACAAGCCACCAAGGGGCAACATGATCCGCGAGGTGAAGAAATCGATCACGCCGAAGAAGTCGAGACCGCTCTGCGCACCCCATTGATAGAGGCTGAACGCCCCGCCTTCGTTCACGAAAAACTTGGCTTCCTTCCAGATATTGAAAGAAAACACCGTGCCCAGACCAACGAACCAGCAGGTGAACGCAAGCCAGAACGTCACCCAGATGCGGCTGATTTTAGTGCGTTCAACCAGGTAAGCCACCATTGGCTCAAGCAGCGAAATCGCCGAACTCCACGCTGCCACCGCGACCAGCACGAAGAACACCACGCCCATCAACTGGCCGAAAAATACATTACCAAAAGCAAATGGCAGGCTGACGAACATCAGTCCCGGACCTTCGCTTGGGTTCAGGCCGGCAGCAAATACAATTGGAAACAGCGCCAGACCGGCCACCAGCGACACGAAAGTATCCAACAGCGCAACGCCGACCACCGTGCCCGACAGCGAGGTGTTCTTCGGCATGTAGGCGCCGTAGATCATGATCGAACCGACGCCGACGCTCAGCGAGAAGAACGCGTGCCCCATCGCTGGCAGCAGGCCGTCGAGGACTTTTTCCGGGTGGAAGTCGAACATGAAATGCACGCCTTCCATGAAATGCCCGGTGGTCATGCTGTAGCCCAGCAGCACCAGAATCATCACGAACAGCAGCGGCATCATGATTCGCAGGCTGCGTTCAAGCCCGGCGACCACGCCTTTGGCGATCACGAAGGCCGACAGCAGCATGAAAATAGTGTGCCAAAGTGTCAGGCGCCATGGATTGGAGATGACATTGCCGAAATAGGCGCCGACCTGATCGGCCGTCGCGCCCTGGAAATCGCCACGGCCCATGTCGACGATGTAATCCAGCGACCAGCCGCCGACCACACTGTAGAAAGACAGAATCAGCAGGGCCGTGATCATCCCGGCAAACGCGCCCCACGACCATTTCGCCGAGTGCCCGGCTTCCAGTGCCAATACCTTCAGGGCATTCGCCGGACTTTGCCGGGCGCGCCGGCCGATCAGGGTTTCCGCGAGCATGACCGGCACGCCGATGAGCGCGATGCACGCCAGGAACATCAGCACAAAGGCGCCGCCGCCGTAGACCCCGACCATGTAGGGGAACTTCCAGATACTACCCAGTCCCACGGCCGAACCGGTCGCGGCGAGTATGAATACCCAGCGGCTAGCCCAACTGCCGTGGACAGAAACCTTGTCTGTCGACATCGTTTATCACGCCCAAGCGTTAGAAAAAGAGGCCGCATTGTCCGGGATTCACTCAACCTGCTCAAGCACGCAGCAACACCGTAGCCGACAGCCGAACAACTCCATATAATGCCGCCCCTATGGCTAAACAGAAGAAACACCCAACAGGGACCATCGCGCAGAACAAAAAGGCGCGACACGATTACTTCATCGAGCACAAGTTCGAGGCTGGTCTGGTCCTGGCCGGCTGGGAAGTAAAAAGTCTGCGGGCGAGCAAGTTGCAGCTGGTCGACAGCTATGTGCTGCTCAAGGACGGCGAAGCATGGTTGCTCGGCAGCCACATCACGCCGTTGATGACTGCAAGCACCCACGTCATCGCCGACCCGGTGCGCACACGTAAACTGCTGCTCAACCGCCGCGAGCTGGACAAGCTTGCCGCCGCCGTGCAGCAAAAGGGTTACGCCTGCGTCTGCCTGTCCTGGTACTGGAGTAAGCACATGGTCAAGTGCGAGATCGCTCTGGGCAAGGGCAAGAAGGAATACGACAAGCGCGACACCGAGCGCGAGCGCGATGCCGGTCGTGAATTGCAGCGTGCGGTGCGCAACAAGGGCAAGGAAGATTAGTTTTCCACCCTGATCGTTCCCACGCTCTGCGTGGGAATGCATCCCGTGACGCTCCGCGTCACAACGCGGACGCAGAGCGTCCATTGCTGTATTCCCACGCAGAGCGTGGGAACGATCGTTTGCAGAACTAACTGACTACATCCCCTTGCGCCGCTCCGCCCGAGCCATGCGCTGCACCTCCTGACGCACCTCTTCCAGCACTTCCTGCACATACAGAATATGGCGGCTGGACACTTCTCGCGCCTGCTCGGCACGCCCTTCGATAATCGCCAGATACAATTCCCGATGCTGCGAGATCAGCATGTCGCGGGTTTCCGTGCGCTGTTTGTACATGCCGCCAATGTTGGTCACGACGTTGCGCTTGAGCAGATCGAACAAGCCGCGAATCGTATGCAGCAACACCGCATTGTGACTGGCCTCGGCAATCGCCAGATGAAACTTCGCATCCGCCGCGCCCTCTTCCGCCCGGCTGACTTCTTCGTGACGCGAGTAGCAATCCTGCAGCTCTTCGAAGGCAGCAGTCAGGCGTTCACGATCAACATCGGTCGCGCGCAATGCGGCGTAGTAGGCGCACGATGCCTCCAGGGTGTGCCGGAATTCGAGCAAATCACGTTGCGCTTCGGGATTGCTTTCAAGCAATTGCAACAGCGGATCGCTGAACGTCGAGCCCAGGCCTTCCACCACATAATTGCCGCCGCCCTGGCGACTGACCAGCAAACCTTTGGCCGCCAGTTTCTGAATCGCCTCGCGCAATGACGGGCGTGATACGCCAAATTGTTCGGCCAGCGTGCGCTCGGCCGGCAGCCGCTCGCCCGACTTCAGCGTGCCCTCAAGGATCATCCCCTCGAGGCGCTCGACAATATCGTCAGACAAACGGCGCTGACGTATCTGATCAAAGCCCATAACTCATTTCTCCACGATCCCGACCGCTCGCCGGGGTGTCTATTCTGGCCTATCCGCGCGCCGCCGACACCTGCCAGACACCACTTCGCCAAAGCGGATCAGTTGCGCTCTGCACCGCATCTTCGACGAAAGTTTCAGAGCGGCAAATTGACACACCGCCACCAAGGCTTTTACCCTAGCCAACAGCGCTTGTAAATTGGTCTTACCAATTATCCAAGATCGCTCACAGTGCCTGACCAACAACAATTAGGGGCCACCCCACCATGCAAACCTGGCAACAGCTCTACAGTCCGCTCGGCAGCCTTGGCGTCTCCGCTCTCGCGGCCGTCATTCCCATCGTGTTCTTCTTTCTCGCCCTGGCGGTGTTCCGCCTCAAAGGCCATGTGGCCGGCAGCATCACCCTCGCGCTTTCGATTGCCGTGGCGATTTTCGCCTTCCAGATGCCCGTGGACATGGCGTTTGCCGCCGCCGGTTATGGCTTCGCTTATGGTTTGTGGCCGATTGCCTGGATCATTGTCGCAGCGGTGTTCCTCTACAAACTGACGGTAAAAAGCGGCCAGTTCGAGGTCATCCGCAGCTCGGTCCTGTCGATCACCGATGACCAGCGCTTGCAGGTGTTGCTGATCGGTTTCTGCTTCGGCGCCTTTCTGGAAGGTGCCGCCGGTTTCGGCGCGCCGGTCGCGATTACTGCCGCACTCCTTGTAGGACTGGGCTTCAACCCGCTGTACGCCGCCGGCCTGTGCCTGATCGCAAACACCGCACCGGTGGCGTTCGGCGCGCTAGGGATTCCGATCATCGTGGCGGGCCAGGTCACTGGCATCGACGCCTTCAAGATCGGCGCCATGACCGGTCGCCAGCTGCCACTGCTGTCGCTGTTCGTGCCGTTCTGGCTGGTGTTCATGATGGACGGCCTGCGCGGTGTGCGCGAAACCTGGCCGGCCGCGCTGGTGGCAGGTCTGAGTTTCGCCATCACCCAATACTTCACCTCCAATTTCATCGGCCCGGAACTGCCGGACATCACTTCGGCGCTGGCCAGCCTGATTTCCCTGACCCTGTTCCTCAAGGTCTGGCAACCGCGCCGTGCCGCCGGCCAGCACATCGTCGGCGCCGTGTCGGCTTCGGTGGTCAGCGCCAGCGTCGGCGGTTTCGGCCAGAAGCGCACCACAGTGGCGTCGCCCTACAGCCTCGGGGAAATTTTCAAGGCGTGGTCGCCGTTCCTGATCCTCACTGTGCTGGTGACGATCTGGACGCTGAAGCCTTTCAAAGCGATGTTCGCTGCCGGCGGCTCGATGTACGGCTGGGTGTTCAACTTCGCGATTCCGCACCTTGATCAACTGGTGATCAAGACTGCGCCAATCGTGGCCAACCCGACCGCGATTCCAGCGGTATTCAAACTCGACCCGATTTCCGCCACCGGCACGGCGATTTTCTTCTCCGCGCTGATTTCGATGCTGGTGCTGAAGATCAACTTCAAAACTGGTCTGACCACTTTGAAAGAGACCTTCTACGAACTGCGCTGGCCAATCCTGTCGATCGGCATGGTGCTGGCGTTCGCCTTCGTCACCAACTACTCCGGCATGTCCTCGACCATGGCCCTGGTGCTGGCGGGTACTGGCGCCGCATTCCCGTTCTTCTCGCCGTTCCTCGGCTGGCTGGGCGTGTTCCTCACCGGTTCGGATACGTCGTCGAACGCGCTGTTCAGTTCCTTGCAAGCGACCACCGCCCACCAGATCGGCGTCAACGACACCTTGCTGGTGGCGGCCAATACCAGCGGCGGCGTGACCGGCAAGATGATCTCGCCGCAATCGATCGCCGTGGCCTGCGCCGCGACCGGTCTGGTCGGCAAGGAATCGGATCTGTTCCGCTTCACCCTCAAGCACAGCCTATTCTTTGCAACGATTGTCGGTTTGATCACCCTGGCTCAGGCCTACTGGTTCACCGGCATGCTGGTGCACTAAACCTACAAGAAAGACGGAAATAACCGACGCCGGCCCGTGATCCGGCGTCAGCAATTCACCACCGGGTCTGTAAGGCTGCTGAAAGCAATGCGCTTTATATTCGGCAGCCGCAGCAGACGGATAACCGGGCCTACCCGGAGACACGCCTGATGAGCGAGCTTTTTTACAACGCTGTGCCGAACGCGACCCGCGTGGCACCGCCACTGCCCGAACCTCGGCAATACCCCAGCGAGAAACCGTCGCGGGTCTACCTGTTCGGCACGTGTGTGGTCGACCTGTTCTACCCCGAAGCCGGGATGGACGCGATCCATCTGCTGGAGCGCGAAGGGATCCGGGTCGAGTATCCGCAAGGGCAGAGCTGCTGCGGCCAACCGGCCTACACCTCGGGTTACTCCGAGCAGGCGCGGACGGTAGCGCGCTCGCAACTGGCGTTGTTTGCCGGCGATTATCCGGTGGTGGTGCCGTCGGGTTCCTGCGCCGGCATGCTGCGCGAGCATTACGCCGACTTGTTCAAGGACGAGCCGGAGACGTTGAAACAGGTGCAGGCTCTCGCAGCGCGCACCTATGAACTGGCCGAGTTTCTGCTGTTTGTCTGCAAGGTGCAGCTCAAGGACAGCGGTGAACCGGTGAAAGTCGCGCTGCACACCTCGTGTTCGGCACGCCGCGAAATGAACACCCACCTGCACGGCCGCGAGTTGTTGGCGCAGTTGAGCAATGTGGAGCGGGTCAATCACGACCACGAAAGCGAATGCTGTGGCTTCGGTGGGACATTCAGCGTCCGTATGCCAGACATTTCCGGCGCGATGGTGGCTGACAAGACCCGCGCGCTGAAGGAGTCCGGCGCGCACCAGGTACTGAGTGCCGACTGCGGCTGTTTGATGAACATCAACGGCGCGCTGGAGAAACAGCAGCAAGCGTTACGCGGGCAACATCTGGCGAGCTTCCTCTGGCAGCGAACCGGAGGTGCGCAATGAGCACCTCAACGATTATTCCTACGGTCGCCGTAGAAGAAGATTTCCGCACCCGGGCACACAACGCCTTGGGTGATCAGCAGCTGCGGAACAACTTCCGCACTGCCATGGATTCACTGATGACCAAGCGGGCAGCGGCTTTCAGCGATGCCCACGAAAGAGAACACTTGCGCGCACTGGGCAATTCGATCAAGGCCCGCGCGCTGTCCAAGTTGCCCGACCTGCTCGAGCAACTGGAACAGAACCTGACCCGCAACGGTGTGACAGTGCACTGGGCGGAAACGGTGGACGAGGCCAATGGCATCGTCCTGTCGATCATCCGCGCTCACGAGGCGCGGCAAGTGATCAAGGGCAAATCGATGGTCAGCGAAGAGATGGAGATGAACCATTTCCTCGAGGCTCGGGACATTGAATGTCTGGAGTCCGACATGGGGGAGTACATCGTCCAGCTCGACCACGAGAAGCCTTCACACATCATTATGCCGGCGATCCACAAGAATGCCGGTCAGGTCGCGTCCTTGTTCCACGACAAACTTGGCGTGGAATACACCAAGGACGTTGACCAACTCATTCAGATCGGTCGCAGGGTCCTGCGGCAAAAATTCTTCGAAGCCGACATCGGCGTCTCCGGCGTCAACTTCGCCGTGGCCGAAACCGGCACCCTGCTGCTGGTGGAAAACGAAGGCAACGGGCGCATGACCACCACCGTGCCGCCGGTGCATATCGCCGTGACCGGCATCGAAAAAGTCGTGGAAAACCTGCGCGACGTGGTGCCGCTGCTGTCACTGCTGACGCGCTCGGCGCTGGGCATTCCGATCACCACCTACGTCAACATGATCTCCGGCCCGCGCAAGGAACATGAACTCGATGGCCCGCAGGAAGTGCATCTGGTCCTGCTCGACAACGGTCGCAGCCAGGCTTTCGCCGACAGTGAATTGCGCCAGACCCTGAACTGCATCCGCTGCGGCGCCTGCATGAATCATTGTCCGGTATACACCCGAGTGGGCGGCCACACCTATGGCGAGGTCTACCCAGGGCCGATCGGCAAAATCATCACCCCGCATATGGTCGGCCTGGCCAAGGTTCCGGACCACCCGAGCGCGTCCTCACTGTGCGGCGCCTGCGGTGAAGTCTGCCCGGTGAAGATTCCGATCCCGGCGATCCTGCGCCGTCTGCGCGAGGAAAACGTCAAAGCCCCGGACGCACCGAATCAGGTGATGCGCGGCCAGGGCAGCAAATATTCGCGCAAGGAGCGCTTCATCTGGAACGCCTGGGCCAGACTCAACAGCTCGCCGACGCTGTACCGCTTGTTCGCTTTTTTCGCCACGCGCCTGCGCGCCCTTACGCCGAGCAATGTCGGCCCATGGACGCAAAATCACAGCGCACCAAAACCGGCCGCGCGTTCGTTGCATGACATGGCCCGCGAGCATCTGGCCAAACAGGGAGAGCGTCGATGAGCGCCAAGCAAAATATCCTCGGCAAGCTGCGGAAAAGTCTGACCGGCACCACGCCAATTGCCGACAACTTCGATGTCGATCTGGTCACCCAGCCCTACACCTACAGCGCCGAGCAACGCATCCCGCAACTGCGCAAACTGATGGAGGCGGTGCACACCGAAATCCACCTGACCTCGGGCGCCGAGTGGCCGGCATTAATGGCGCAACTGCTGCGCGACCGCCAATTGCCGAGCCTGCTGATCGCACCGACAACAACCCACGGGCAACGCATCACACAGCACTGGGCGAATAATCCCGACCTGCCAGAACTGAAGTCCTACGACCGGCCAATGGAAGAGTGGAAAGCCGAGCTGTTCAACGACACCCCGGCCAGCCTCACCGGCACCCTCGGTGCCATCGCCGCGACCGGCAGCCTGATTATCTGGCCTACCCGTGAGGAACCGCGCTTGATGAGCCTGGTGCCGCCGGTGCATTTCGCCCTGCTCAAGGCCAGCGAAATCCGCGACAACTTCTATCAGGTGCAAGAGGAATTCGAATGGGCGCAAGGCATGCCGACCAACGCGCTGCTGGTCTCCGGCCCGTCGAAAACCGCCGATATTGAACAGGTGCTGGCGTATGGCGCGCATGGCCCGAAAGATCTGGTCGTGCTGATTCTGGAGGATCAATGAGTCTTCCTGCTGCTTTCCTGCGTGATGCCGAGCAACTGATTCCAGCAGAGCGGCGCTTTGATGATCCGCTGTCGACCCTGGCCTTCGGCACCGACGCCAGTTTCTATCGACTGATTCCGAAACTGGTGATCCGCGTCGAGTCTGAAGACGAAGTCGTGGCGCTGCTGCAACTGGCCCAGCGCGACAAGGTGCCGGTGACCTTCCGCGCCGCCGGCACCAGCCTGTCCGGGCAGGCGATCAGCGATTCCGTGCTGATCGTGCTTGGGGATAACTGGAACGCCCGCGAGATTCGCGGCCAAGGCACGCAAATCCGCCTGCAACCGGGCGTGATCGGCGCGCAGGCCAATGCCTGGCTGGCACCGTTCGGGCGCAAGATCGGCCCGGACCCGGCATCGATCAATGCCTGCAAGATCGGCGGCATCGTCGCCAACAACGCCAGCGGCATGTGCTGCGGCACCGCGCAGAATACCTATCACACCTTGGCCGGGATTCGCTTGGTGCTGGCCGACGGCACGCGCCTCGACAGCGAAGACCCTGCCAGCGTCGCGGCATTTCGCTCAAGCCACGGCGACCTGCTCGAACGCTTGGCGACATTAGGCCGCGAGACCCGCGCCAACACCGAATTGGCCGCAAGAATCCGCCACAAATACCGTCTGAAAAATACCACCGGCTTGTCGCTCAACGCCCTGGTGGATTTCGACGAGCCTGTGGATATCCTGAGCCACCTGCTGGTCGGCTCCGAAGGCACGCTCGGCTTCATCAGCGCGGTGACTTACGACACCGTCATCGATCACCCGAACAAGGCCTCGGCGCTGATCGTGTTCCCCGATGTCGAGACCTGCTGCAACGCGGTCACCGTGCTGAAAAGCCAACCAGTGTCAGCGGTGGAGTTGCTCGACCGACGCAGTCTGCGCTCGGTGCAGGACAAAAAAGGCATGCCCGCTTTCGTACAGCTGCTGTCGGAAAATGCCTGCGCGCTGCTCATCGAATCCCGCGCGGCTTCGTCAACATTGCTGCAGGAACAACTGGCGCAAATCATGGCGTCCCTGCGCGATTTCCCCGTCGAGAAGCAGGTCGACTTCACTGAAGACCCGGTGGAAAACGCCCGCCTCTGGGCCATCCGCAAAGACACCTTCCCCGCCGTCGGCGCCGTGCGCAAAACCGGCACCACAGTAATCATCGAAGACGTGACCTTCCCGGTCGAACAACTGGCCATCGGCGTCAATCGCCTGATCGAGCTGTTCGACAAACATGCCTACGACGAAGCGATCCTTTTCGGACACGCACTGGAAGGCAATCTGCACTTCGTCTTCACCCAAGGCTTCAACAGCCCGGAAGAAATCGCACGCTACCAAGCGTTCATGGACGACGTCGCGCAACTGGTCGCCGTGGAGTTCGGCGGCTCGCTGAAGGCCGAACACGGCACCGGCCGCAACATGGCGCCGTTCGTGGAACTGGAATGGGGCAGCGACGCCTATCAACTGATGTGGCAGCTCAAACGCCTGCTCGACCCCAACGGAATTCTCAATCCGGACGTGGTGCTCAGCGAAGATCCGCAGATCCACCTCAAGCACCTGAAACCGCTGCCGGCCGCTGACGAGATTGTGGATAAGTGCATCGAGTGCGGGTTTTGCGAACCGGTCTGCCCATCGAAAGGCCTGACCTTGAGCCCACGCCAGCGCATCGTGATCTGGCGCGATATCCAGGCGAAAAAACGTGCCGGCGTCGACACCACCGAACTGGAAAAAGCCTACGAGTACCAAGGCATCGACACCTGCGCCGCGACCGGCCTGTGCGCGCAACGCTGCCCTGTAGGCATCAACACCGGCGAACTGGTGAAAAAACTCCGTGGCCGACACGCCACGCATCAGAAAACCGCTGACTGGATCGAAGGAAATTTCGCCAAAACCCTGCAAGGCGCACGCTTCACGCTGCACGTCGCCAACGGCGCGCGAATGATGCTCGGCGCACCGCGTCTGGCGAAGTTGTCGGCGACGCTGACGCGCTTGTCCAAAGGCCAAGTGCCGTTGTGGACCAACGCCATGCCCCAACCGGAAAAAGCCATTCGCTTCAGCCCGAGCGTGGCGGACGAGCGCCCGCGCGTGGTCTATCTGGCGGCTTGCGTCTCGCGGGTCATGGGCCCGGCGGCGGGCGACAAAGAACAGATGTCGCTGTACGACAAAACCCGTGGCCTGCTGGAAAAGGCCGGCTACCAGGTAGTCTTTCCCGACAATCAGGACAACCTCTGCTGCGGTCAGCCGTTCGCCTCCAAAGGCTACGCCGAGCAGGCCGAACACAAACGCCAGGAGCTGATCAGCGCCCTGCTCCACGCCAGTCGCGGCGGCCTCGACCCGATCTATTGCGACACCAGCCCATGTACGTTGCGGCTGGTCCAAGACATCGGCGAAACACGACTGGATCTGTACGATCCGGTGCGCTTCATCCGTACGCATCTGCTGGATCGCCTGGACTTCACACCCCAGGAAGCGCCGATTGCCGTCCACGTGACCTGCAGCACTCAGCACTTGGGCGAAAGCCAGGCGCTGATCGATCTGGCGCGCAAATGCAGCAACACCGTGGTGATTCCTGAAGGCATACATTGCTGCGGATTTGCCGGCGACAAAGGCTTCACCACACCGGAGCTGAACAGCCATTCGCTGCGTACGCTCAAGGACGCCGTGCAGCACTGCAGCGAGGGCATTTCCACCAGCCGCACCTGCGAAATCGGCCTGACCCAGCACGGTGGCATCGACTACCACGGGCTGGTTTATCTGGTGGATCGGGTGACACAGGCCAAAGTCCGCTGAAGAAAAAATCAGAACCCTTGAGCGAGGCGGTAGTCCACTGCACATGCCCCGGACCATTCGGGGCCTGTTCAACGGTCAGCGAAGTCTGAACCCTCAGTTCAAGGAGATACACATGAACCGCTCTGTAATGTTAGGTCTGTTTGTCACTGCCTCGATGATGGCGTCCACTTCGTTCGCCGCTGAAAAACCCGCCGATTTGTGCGATGCCAATCTGCAGAGAATCGATAGCGCCAAGACTCAATACCAGACGTCACCGGATCTGAATGCGCGCGTCTCGGCCAGTGTCAGCAAAGCCCGCGCCCTGAAAGCACAAGGCAAGATTGACGACTGCCTCGCTGAAACACAGCAAACCCTGCTGGACATTCAAAACGCTACCGGTGACACCAAAAAATGATTCATGCGCCGACCTTTTACAGGTCGGCTGCATCGGCACCTGGTCGACCGATCTGGCCTTTTGACATTCGTTGCAAATAAAACCGAATTCCTGCGCAGCGAAGCGGTCAACCAGACAGGTCCTATACTGACCTCGCTTGTCTTGACCTCGGCATCGCGGCCAGACCGTCCGGCAGCACCGAGCCCCCATCGTTCAAGGAGATACCCATGAAGCATTCTGCAATTGCTGGATTGTTTATCACTGGTGCACTTCTGGCCTCGCCGGTGTTCGCGGCCGACAAAGACCTTTGTGCCGGGAATCTTCAAAGCATCAAAGACTTCGTCACCAGCCAGCCGTCCCTTCCTGAAAGCTCCATGAATAACATCAAGGAAGCACAGGAAAAAGCCACTGCGGCCCAGGCGTCCGGCAACGACAAGGAATGCATCGAGGTTACCAACGGCATCATCAGCAAGATGCAGATCCGTAACCCGACGCGTAACTGATGTCGCGCAGGCCAACCTTCGGGTTGGCCTGCCAAGCGTTTTGACGTACACTGTGCACGCCTGTTGCCCGAACAGATTCACCGGGCAATGAGTTCGGGGCCGTTTAGGATTCGACGCCGGTTGCGAAACTCTAGGTGCATGCCGACTTGGTAACAGAAGTCGTAAATCCACTGTTGCAACTACTTATAGTTGCCAATGACGACCAATACGGTGTTGCTCTCGCTGCTTAATTGCAGCTGACAATGCTCCTGGTACCTTCGGGTCCAGCAATCATCAGGGGATGTCTGTAAACCCGAAATGATTGTCATATAGAACAGAATCGCCGTGCAGTACGTTGTGGACGAAGCGGCTAAAACTTACACAACTCGCCCAAAGCACCCTGCCCGTCGGGTCGCTGAGGGTTAACTTAATAGACACGGCTACGCATGTAGTACCGACAGCGGAGTACTGGCGGACGGGGGTTCAAATCCCCCCGGCTCCACCACTTCATCATCTAAAGACGTCCACGGACGTCTTTTTTTGTGCCTGAAATCCAGTAAATACAAGGGTTTAGGGTCCTAGAGCATCCGTCAACGTCCGAGACCATCTACGATTTCGTGTATTCCAAGTGGTATTCCAGGCTCTCTCCTGCTATTTTTTGGAATACATAAATAGCACTGGAATACACCATGGGGGCCCAAGCCACGCGCCTTTCAGACGTAAAAGTGAAAGCCGCAAAAGCCAAGGAAAAGGACTATATCCTCACGGATGGCAACGGCCTACAGATGCGAGTGAGAATCAATGGCTCCAAGCTGTGGAATTTCAACTACATCCAACCCGTGACGAAAAAACGGGTCAACATGGGGTTGGGCACCTTTCCTGAGGTAAGCCTGGCGCAAGCCCGCAAGAGAACCGTCGAAGCAAGAGAGCTCGTTGCGCAGGGGCTGGACCCCAAAGAGAAACGCGACGCCGAGCGGCACGCGAAAAAAGCAGCCACGGAACACACTTTCGAAAATATCTCGGCAGCGTGGTTCGAGCTCAAAAAGGATTCAGTCACCCCAGCTTACGCCGAGGATATTTGGCGCTCTCTCACGCTACATGTTTTCCCTGATCTGGCCACCACCCCAATCTCTGCTATCACTGCCCCTAAAGTCATAAATTTGCTTCGACCCCTCGAGACGAAGGGCAGCCTCGAAACCGTTAAACGTCTAACCCAACGCCTCAATGAAATCATGACCTATGGCGTCAATTCGGGATTGATTCACGCGAATCCGCTCAGTGGAATCCGCTCCGTCTTCAAAAAACCCAAAAAGAAAAATATGGCGGCCCTTGCGCCCGATGAGCTGAAAGAGCTCATGGTGGCAATTGCCAATGCCAGTATAAAAAGAACTACGCGCTGCCTAATTGAGTGGCAACTTCACACTATGACCCGGCCAGCCGAGGCTGCCACATCCCGCTGGGCTGATATCGACTTCGAAAAGAAGATCTGGACGATACCGGCGGAGCGCATGAAGAAACGTCGGATACACATCATTCCGCTCACTGAACAAGCTTTGGCGCTCTTGGAAGCGATCAAGCCCTACAGTGGACATCGGGAGTACGTTTTCCCTGCAGACCGAGCCCCTCGCACGCACTGCAACAGCCAGACCGCCAACATGGCACTGAAGCGTATGGGTTTCGAGGGGCGCTTAGTAAGTCATGGCATGCGCTCAATGGCGAGTACCATCCTCAACGAGCAGGGCTGGGATCCTGAGTTGATTGAGGTAGCACTTGCCCACGTCGATAAAGATGAGGTACGCAGTGCTTATAACCGAGCGGATTACATTGAACGCAGACGCCCGATGATGGCCTGGTGGAGCAACCATATCCAGGAAGCTGCTACCGGCAACCTGTCTATGTCAGCTATCAGAGAAAATCGAGATAAAAAAGTCGTTTCGATACGCTGATTGATGGGCTCCCCAAAAAAGCGAAAAGGAAAATTAAATCTACCCCTGACCTTTCGGGCTAGATATTTGGGTAATTGCACGGACTTTCCCACCTATTTGCGTTCGACCTGACCTGTCATTTGTGTCGGATTTGACCAGCACGATTCGTGGACATGACCGGCAGAGAACGACTCATAGCTACCGGTCGACTGGGGCAGGGTCGGCTAAAAGCTGCCGCTCACCACAAGCCTAAAACAGGCCAGAAGCGCGTATTTGGTGTCTGCCAAGTCGGGGCGGTTCAGGAATGCCCCTATGGCCGAAGCGAACAACTTGAGCACATTGTTAGGGCGCTTTCAAATGCCATAATGTTCGCGCAAGTCAATTTTTTCGTACGACCCGCAACTGTAGGTAAAATTGACCTTTTCACCTATTAGGTCGTCCAAAATCTCGCAAGCGATTTTAAGGAATGGCACAGGATTGAACTCGGTAATTTCGGGTTTCTCATTGATGGGGATGTGCGCAAGTCCATTGTTTCTAATATACACCTTAATTTGGTTGATTTCTTGGCGATATTGTTTTGTTAGGCGAATAATATTGCTAATTCGTTTTTGATCTTTGATTTCTGAATTTAGCCTTTTTTGCGCAGTTCTGAATGACCAGTTACTAGGACTATCATCATCTAGACGACATGCTCGCATGATAATACTTTCGAAAACTGTTGTTCTGGAAAAGAGCCAATTACCAATCCCCCATCGAGTTTCGAATTTAACCCCGGGATCAGTATCCATGCTCTTGATTACATAGCACGCAATGAGAAGCCATAAAATTTCATCTTTTATTACTTCGATGTCTGTATCACTGCCCGACATACCTTGCCACCTAATATTTTGTTAGAGGATCGCTCTGGATATTACAGAGATCAAAAAGAAATCTCGACTTGGCTTCCGAAACCATCAGCCCGAACAATATTTCCGCCAAGCTCCTCGGCGACAACTAAGAAAACTGGCCTCGCGTCAGCACCTTGATCGCTTATTGCTGTTGGAAGAGTAGTGTCATAAATAAGTATCTTGCCATTTTCCTTCAAGTTAATTTTTGCCTGATGGACTATATGCACAACATGATTTGTCATGACTTCAAACGGCACCGGTCGACCGTTATTTGCCGAAATTCCGATCACTTGACCAAATAAAATATAATCAAATTTTATATTTAGATTTGGCCACAAACCTCTGATGTCGAACTGGAAGCCACGTTGACCTATCCATTTTTTATGTAAATCGAGATCCGCACAATAAAGTGATGACGGCGGCACATTAAGTTTGTTTATTAGATACTCTTCGTAAAGTCCGATACCGACGCCAATGGAAAGTATTTTTGAATCACTTTTTAGGTTTTGAATGTCAGCGTCTTTTAGCAAGTTGCAAGATAGATAGTCGCTGATCGGGAACTGCTGATAATCGTTAGTCATAAATTTCTGATCTGGTTAGGTTGATAAGTTTACAATGATCGATGCGCTTCAAAGAAGTAGAGGCACCCGGTTTAGCAATTGGACAGAGTCATGCAGCTATTGATAGATGCCTCGAAGATACTGTGTAAAACCAGGCTTCACAGTGACCGCATCGGTACAACCACCACGACCAAAGACCTTCTGGTGATCATTAGTGATGACCATCACCCTGCCCATGCTGCGACGCATGATGTCGGCCAGCCACTCAATCCTCGTCCGGCATGCAGCCATTGACGATCCAGCGCGGCTCCCCCTTGATCAGATTCAGTTCAATTTCGGAACGCCCCGATGTTTCACGCACCCGCTGCAAAACTCGCTCGGGCACGGTGTACACCTGATCGTTATTCGCGCCTCTGAGCACCACTTTCAATCGCTCACCCACCGGCACGACCACAGCATTAAAGCCGATGTCACTGATTCGTGGATATAGAACTGGATGTGAGCCACCCAGACTGATGAAGCGATAGTTTTCCAGCCATTGAAAACGTAAGAGGTTTCCATTATCCAACGGGAAATTCCCAATGCCGTCATAACGCCGCAACGTCAGATTCATCGCATCGTCAAGATTCATCTGACTAGGCCTCACGGTTTTCTCACGGTAATTGAAACAACCATAAGGCGATGGCACTCTCAGGAGGCGATCAATCGTACCCCGTGAGTCATGGAGCCCTTCATCCAGCACGCGACAGCCTGGCTGCTCACTGTTTTCAGGCAAGGCGCAATTGTAGTTTTTCAAGTTTGGTCTCAGTCCCATCCTTGCCATCGTCATTCGGGCGTACTGCGTGACCGCCATGCCGGCACCTTTTTTGTACGAGTCGCCCAAGTCCGAGTGCGCTCCCGGCACTTCAATCGTCACAATCCGCTGCGGAAAGTAAAACAGTTTCGCCAGAGGATTATTTTCGTACCCCTCATCGGCATCGACCACCAGACCGAAAAACTTGCGAGTTTCGTTCTGGGCCACAAAGTGGTATGCGAACTCCAGATTCGCTGGTAACGCCAGATCCAGATAGTTCGCCATCCCGGTCGCTACCGTATCAAACAACAACGCGTAGGACCGCACTGTGAGCGCTTCACCCCACACGTTAACCAGCGGCTTACTGGCCAACAGATTAAGGAAATATCGAGACGTCGCCGCACCTCGACTGAAGCCGATGACAACGACACGAATCTCGCTGACCCCGGAATCCAGATTCGCAATTTTGGACTCTACATCGGCCACGGCGCGACGGGCCGACAGCCAGGTACTCCAGCCAATCGCCGAATCAAAGGGGCATGCCACCCAGGAAGGACAACCCGGACCCCGATAGTAAATCGCAGACAAAGCATCCACAGGGATAGACGCCTTTTCACTCCCCTTGCGAATTTCATCGACAACATCCTGATAAAGCCTGCCAACCACCGTGGCGTTTTCCGACTCAGGAGTATTGAAGAGGTCGTTGTTGGTGCCATCAAACGCCACGACCAGCGTATATACACCCGACTCGCCATTGTTGACCCTCGGCAATATGAAAGAGGACATTCTCCCCAAGTCATGAAGCCTGCTTTTCTGCTCTTCGGAAATCGGCACTTCACGACTGCCGGAAAATAAACTGGAGCAACCTGATAGCACCAGACAAAACAGAAGAACCGCGTAATTTCTTGGTAGCTTACTCACTCAAACGTTTCCCGCTAGCGGACATCGATCATCTTCGCCGAAGTCTTGATAGCTCTATATCGGCAGCACCAGTTGCTCCTTGATTGATTGCCAGCCTAGAGATACCGCCCTGATATGTAGCGATGTCGCGCCGGCGCCCAACCGAAGACCCGATCGGGGGAGTCGTTCCGGGATACGGGATACAGGCCCCAGTTGCAGGATGCTTATGACCGCGAACAATTCACCCGCTACGATCATCGGGAGGCATGCTGTGTCCATTGAGCGCAGGCTGACTGCCCCCCTGAGTCATTGATCAACGCCGACTCAGTCTCAGGAGCGTTTTCTGTCGCTAATAGCCGACATCTCAGAAAAAATACACCTGTACATTTCTTTCGCGTCATTCACCTTTGGTCTCTTAAAGTCGCATGCCGCTTTGCCATTCCCACGCCTGCTGACTTCGGCAGCTCGCCAAGGTCGTGCTGAGTCGTTCCTGCTGTAACAATCAGATCGCTTATTAAAAGAGTTTCTACGATTCAAAAAAATCACAGCCCTACATTACTGCCATGACAATCCCTCCATGGAGACATCCTATGTCATCGCAGTGTCCCCTCTGTAACTCCTCCAAAATTGCCTCACTCAGAAACGCTATGAAAATTGCCGCAGCCATTGGCACCGTTGGCGGCGCGGCGCAGGGCGCAAGCTCTGCACTAGCAGGCAGCCGGTTCGGCGCTGCTGTCGGTGCTATTGCCGGACCGCTAGGTATCACCATGGGCGCGATCTCCGGAGCAGTGCTCGGCGGACTCGCTGGTGGTGTGGGAGGGTGCGCGCTTGGCGCTCAGCTTGGCGAAAAACTGGATCGTCACGTCCTGGCGAACAATCTCTGCCTCATCTGCGGTCATCGCTTCAACTTGCCTGCCTGATCCACAACCCTCCTTTTCCCGGACAGTGCTGCGCGTTGCGCAGCGCTTATGCCGCACTGTGTTCTAAAGGATTCTTCGCATGAAATATCACAAGCTCAAAGCCGGTGAGACCACCGGCACCTATGTCATGGATTCGCCGGTCACAGAGGCCGACATCCTGCAGATGGCTCAACAACTAGCGATGAGTCGCCTGTCTAAAGGCAGGGCACTGACTGATCCGAAGCAGGTATTCAGCCATCTCCAAACACTACTGCAGTACCACGAGCATGAAGTCTTCGCTTTGCTATTGCTCGATACTAAACACAAGGTAATCAGCTTTCGGGAGCTATTTAGAGGCACGCTGGACGGTGCGAGCGTTTACCCGCGGGAAGTGGTCAAGATCGCTCTAGAGCACAATGCCGCCGCCGTGATCTTGGTGCACAACCACCCATCCGGTGATCCCGAGCCCAGTCAGGCTGACCGCTCGCTGACGATCACGCTCAGAGAGGCGCTGAATCTGATTGGGGTAAGAACGCTGGACCACATCATCGTTGGCAGTGACGGCTGTACATCGCTGGCAGAACAGGGCTACCTGTGAGGAAGTAGGCATGAAGCAACTTGTACGAATCTTCGCAGCCCTGTTCATATTCGTCGGCACTCTTGCCGGCTGCATGACAGCAATACTTTTGTTGATTCTCATGGTGCGGTTTCCGCCGCTTCTAATTGCAGTAGTACTGACCTGCCTGATTTTCAGTTGGTTTCGGAGCACTGCAAATAACACATCTGGATAATTGTGAGCTTAACCAACGTCCGTCGCTGGCAGGCGACGGACGTTGGTTAATGTACAGTTCTCTTTTTTTCACCCAATCTGTTGCAGTTACAGACAGCAGGGTTGCGCTATGTACAAGGCAGCTCTGGGACCGTCGTCAAAGATCGCTGAAACTATGGCATCCCTCCTACTCCACAATCGCTTTCAACAACGCATCTCGTGCATCCTGGTAGAACTGGATGTCGATCTTTGTTGCCATGTCATCAGATAGGTCATACAGCTGGCGCCTGGCTGTGACAGGCATGAGCAGCACGCTGGCGCCCTTCTCTACCGCTAGCTCGGCAATATTCACTGCGCTGCTAATCGGCTCAATCGAGCCGCCAAGGTTTATCTCGCCGACGACGATCACTCCGCCCTTCACCGATTTTTTCAGCAAGCTGCTACACATCGCAATCAGCGCCGCCATGCCCAGTTTGGAACCGCGTTTGGCGGCGTCGTAGGCTCTGAGCTGAACAGAGAACTCATGGGCGCGTGGGTCGCGGTCCCCGATGAGTTGAGTTGCTCTGGAATACAAATTCTGCTCGGCATAGCGCAGCGACTCCTTGAAGGCTGCGGGCGCCGGATTATTTAGAATGCGTACTCCAGAGCCAGGTCCTTCATTCACCTCGATGCGATACAGGCCAGCGTTATCATCGATGTCCGCCCCACCTTCGCTGACGGTCCAGATCTGGCCCGGCTCCAGTGGGTCATCACCGATTTCGTTGTCGGCGCGAAGCTCCGGCGTAGCCACGAACTTCTCGACCCCATCATCACCAATGAAGTAACTAAAATGGGTGTTACGAAACTCGGCGGCTCCGACTCGCTTTTGCTGTTCCTTAACCCGGCGCCGTACCTCAAGCCCTAAACGAGTAGCCCATTCCAAATCTTCGTCGGACACAACCATGTCCTGCCCTGGATACATCAATTTGAGCAAGCCGGAGACGGTTTTGTTGACTGCATTGGTATCGCGGCCACTTAGTGCTCCGCCCAGGTGAACGCGATTCTGCATGGCAGATACGCGGCTCTGGAAACGCAGGCGACTCATACATTCGGAGAAGAAGTCACTGACCAGGCCAAAGTGGTCGGTGGTCAGAGCCTTGTTCATTTTAGGCACATCCCAGCCAGGTAGATAGCAATGGATACGGTCCATCCAGGCAGTGTCATCGCGCATCTCTGCTGGGAGTGGGCCAAACAGATGACCTACTCGCTGCTGGTGTTCGACATCGACATCAAAGTTACCGACAAACACCATGGAGCCATCGGCTCGAATGCTTTCCTTCCCACGACTGAACTCGCCGGACTCCATGTAACCCTTCATGATGTTGATACCTTCCTTGGTATCGAAGGAGATCCCGCTGACCTCATCAAAGCAAACCACATCGTACTGGCAAACCAAGCCGCGCTGCCCGCTGGCGTTGTTGACGAACATTTTGGCGATGGTCGCCTTGCCGCCTGAAATCAAATGCGCGTAGGGCGATATTTGCTGAAATAGGTGGCTCTTGCCTGTGCCCCGCGGCCCCAGCTCGACCATGTTGTAGTTGCGCTCAACGAACGGCACCATGCGGAGCATGATGGCGTCTATAGCTCGCGGTGACAGCGCGCTTGGCTCCAGGCCGATGGAGCGTGTGAGGAAATCTCGCCACTCTTCGCTGCTGAATCGTGTACGCGCCTCTGCCATGATATCCAACACATTGCGCTTGGACATTTGGATGGGGCGCAACTCTGCAATGCCAAAGGCGTGCCCCTTTTCCTCAGCAATGATGCTGTCGTACTCCAGCGTCACCTCAGCATAAAAACCACCGGTCAGCAGACGTTCGTTGTCATCAACAATTTTGTCTGGGATACGCACACGATTGAGATTCAAGCTGGGCAACGACGCCAGGTAGCCACCTTCCTTTTCTACAAACCGCACGCTGACAATATCGATCAGTTTGGCAGAGCCGGTTTTATAGGCACGTGCCTTGAACAGCTCTTCTTCGCCAGCACGCACGGTACGATCGGACAGCTGTCGCTGAACGATTTCCAAACCCTCTTCGATTTCGATGGGATCGGTTGAGGCGCAATATCTGCCCAGCATAAACTCGACGACATAGGTCGGAACCGGAAATTGACGCGCGAAAGTGCGCACCAGGTCTTTGCGAACTAAGTACCCCTCAAAGACCTCCGCGGACTTACGGTCCAGCGTATCCATTTCCACTTACTCGTCTCCTACCAGAGTTGGTTTTTTCGCCAGCACGTTGCCCTTGTCATCCAGCAGCACCAATACAGCAGTAGTGCCCTCATACTGGTCATCTACCAAAAGAGTGCACTTGCCTTCTTTTAGCGGCTTGCGCTTGGTGATCTCTGAATCCGGGTCAGCCGGGTGCGTTCTGAGTACCGCCAGTACTCCTTCAGCACTGGTTTGCGCCTGGACTTTACAGGTCAATCCCACCCAGCGCAGATCCGAAAGTGTTGCAGAGATCGCTGAGGTCGTGACTGGGGCTTGTGTGCTGCGTACCTCTAGCACCGGCGTCAAACACTCCTGCAGGCTTAGGCCTCCGTGATCATAGTGCTGTCCTGCCTTGAAACTACAGGCACCTGGAGCCATGGCAATGCTGACAGCTCCGTTCCAGTACCAACCTACCTGCTGATAACCGCTGTCCACAGAGTCCTTGATGACCGCGCAGCGCCCCCAACGCGTTTCAGTCAAATGCTTGGCCAATTCGACTTTAACCATAGGTGCGGGCGTCAGCATCCAGCCGTGGTCAGTAACGATACGAATTTTGCGCCAGCCTGCAGCCAGGAGTTCTTCAACCCGCTCAACGACTTCAGCCAGTAAGGTATCAATTCGCGCCGCCAGCTTGAGCCCCTTCACGTGACCTTCTTTGTCAATATCGCCGCTTTGAACCCAGGCATTGGATGCTGGGTCGCCTGAATCGCCCTCGTCCAAATATTGCCAACCTTTTTCCTGCAGAAACTTCTTCAGGTAATAAGCCGAAAAGTCCTTATCTTCGTCCAACAAGCTGGGCTCAAAATCCCGGTCGGTAGTTCTGCCAGTCAACCGGTTATGCACCGGTGTCACGGCTGCTTTCGCGGTAGACGTCACTGAAGGCAAAGCTGCCCAGTTTGCCGAAAGCGTTATTGCTCCCAATCCTTGCAGAGCCCGACTCAGACGCTGGGCAATGTCGTAACGCAGGCCGTCTACGAAAAATACCACTTCACCACTCGCGGCATACTCAGCCGTGGCTTCATTCACCTGGTTGCTACCCGGATAGCCCTTAGATTTGACCACACCTTGGAAATTGCGCGTCACCTCATCCAACCAAGGCGTGTAGATCAGCGTGAGGATCTGCTGCACAAGAACTTGTTGGCTTGCGGACAAGGGGGAAGCCAATGCCTTGAGCATCTGATCATCAGCCTGCCAATAGTGCTCCCGATACTGCGCCGCCATTTCCTCTGCATCAACGCCGGAGAAGACCTTTGTGGTCTTCTGAGCCACTTGGCTCAGGTGACCAAGCACGCCTGCCAACGGAGCCAGATCAAGCTCAAACCAAATCCAAGTACGCCGTTGTGCATGCCGTTGCTCAAGGGTCTGCAGGGTTTGGCGAACCTGAGTAGCACCTTGCTCAAGCAGCTGCTGTAGCGTCTGCTCCAGGTATCCCTCTTCACTCAAATTGATAGCCGGATAGCTTTCACCGCTGGAAGCCAAATCAGGCTGGACCTTGAGCATTAACTGCGGCAAGAACGGGTAGTGGCGGCAAGACTCAGCATAGCGTTGCCAAACACCGTCCCAGATACCCTGGCGTTGGCACAGCAATTCGGCGGCCGTCAACTCTCCATCCTGTTCAGGATTGAAGTGGTATTCGGTTTCGCAGATGCCGACCAGTGCTTGCCAGCGTGACCCATCCCAGCGCTCACGGCAGCTTTTGCTGTCATTCATCCAACTGAGTAAATCACGCACCGGGTCGCTGCTAACTAGCTTATTGAAATCTGCAGCCTCGAGCCGGCGGTTGCACAGCTCATCACGCTCGCTTTCCAGAATCTCAGGTAAAACACGCAGCATGGCTTGTTGGGATTTCTCATCCTTGGCGACATCCAGCCCTGCTCCGCCGTTACTGGAGATCAGAAAGGCGTTCACCGTCCAATCACGGCCAGAGTTGTTGTAGATCCACCAACACCCTCTGTACTGCAGCTCAGCCAGCGGTTTGAGTTCGTCCGGGCAAGCACCGATTGCACGCAGGTCGCGGCGTTCCACGCCCGGTAAATACAGGATCGGCGTTCGATCGACTGGGAGCTCAATGCTGGGCAGCGCATTATCCACAACACATTTGATCCAAATGGCTGGACCTACTTTCTTGTCGGGGGCGTAGTCACCCAACACGATCAGCTCCGGCATTGCAGCTTGCAGCAATGGCAATGCTGACTCCCATTGGCGCAGGGTGTCCGTCCACAGAATTACGCTGGGAGCGACTTGCACATTGGAGTTGTAGGCAGCGCTGTTCCGGATTTCGGTGGCCAGCAAATCAATCAGTTTCATATCAATCCTTGGATTCATTAAGCAGGCTTGATCATGTGACCGTAATAACCAATGGATACTTCGCCTGTACCTCTTGCACCAATTGCATCGTTCTCGCCTCCAGTTTTTCCACGGTCCAGCGGTCCTCCGAGGCCAGTGCATGGTTCAGATAGAGACCGTTGTTGTACCCAACCTCCCGCCCCTGGCTGTCGGTGCGGCTTTGCTTCTCAGCAAAGCTCTTGTTGCCCAGAGCGCTGTTGTAGCCAGAGATAGTTAGGTTACCCAGGCAGTGGGCGTAGGTCTGACGGTGTTGCTCGGCCAGATTCACATCTCCATCGGCAATCATTTGCACCCAACTGTCAGGGATGTTTTCACCCTGGGGGAAGATATGCTCGATGGTCCATACATACTGTTTGCCTTTCAGCGCCCAGAGATCGACCTTGGTTTCGCGAGTCATGCGGCCTTCCTCAAGTGCGCAGAGCACAAAGCGGCAAACCGCTTTATTGTCTTCGTATATCGGACCTCTGAGGCTTTTCTCGAACTGCTCATCACTAGCGCTTTCGGCTTGAAGCGTGCGCTGAATATGATTGACCACATCACCAGCACGTAGCCCACGGATGGTCTCGGCCACATCCATGAAGATACGGGTCAAATCACGGGTAGGCGGTAGGTCGGTCGTGTTGCGGCGAACAAAGAAGGCAATAAGAAAGATCACTACCTGTTCAAGGTGCTCATGATTCAGTTCCAGCTCGGTTTGGCACTCCATCAGCACCATGAGAAGCAAATAAGCGGCAGCCCCCTGGATGCGGTCCAGCGAGAGCAGCAAGCTGGAGAGTTTGGGCTGCTCAGGCACAGCACGGTAGCCGACAATTTGAGCGTAGCGGCTGGACAGACAAATCATGGCGTGCAAAAAGCCCTCGGCATCATGGGCGATCAGCTTTTCATACACCTGCATCAGGTTTGATTTGGTGGCCACCGGTACTGAAACGACATCCTTCAGATCGGGTTTGAACGCGTTGTAATACTGGCGAAAGAAACGCTCCTGCACGGCGTAGTCATCACCCAGGGCATCAATCACCTTTTTCCATCGGTTGTACTGCTTGTCAATGCTGCCAGGATCTTTGGACTCCAGCACCGCCAGCAACTTGTTCTTAATCAGGTCAATGGCCGTCAGCGGCACACCGCGATTGTTCAGCGACTCGAACAGGGTGTAGGCATCGGAATGCCCTGCGACCTCAATCTTGACCAGGGTGGCGGTGTTTACCTTCTCCAGCAGAGCTTGCAGGCTGGTGATGGGGTCAGCGCTGTGCTCCAGGTACAGTTCGATGCGGCTGATAAAATGCCGGAAGGCCTTCATCACTCGCCGATTTCCGGCATTCGGCACAGTCTCCACATCGTCCAAAATGCCGGTCTGGCCGAGCACCGCGAAGTAGTCCTGTTGGTTGTTGTTCTGCACCTGGGGGATCAGGCGTGGCTGATCCGACTTTTTCTTCAGCACCAATTTGTGCTTGAGGTTGTACAGCTCAATCTGTTGCTCCATGCCCAGATTCGGCAGGGTGCGGTAGCTCTGATAGACAGCCGCCAGCAGCAAAGACAGCGTGGTCATGCGTTGCTGCCCGTCTACCAGTTCCAGGCTTTGTACAGTCAGGGCATCATGCGACTGGTTAATGCAGATGATCGAGCCGAGGAAATAGTGCAGCTCGTTGTCCAACAGATCTTCGAACAGCGCATCCCACTGCGCCCGGCTCCAGGTGTATTCACGCTGGTAGCGCGGAATGGCATACACCACCCCGCTCTCAATATCGAGCAGAGTGGAAACCGGGTAGTTGTAAACGGACTTGATCATGGGCTAGCTCCTTACCGCCTGCTTCTCCGCCAACGTCAAATGGTGATCGTTGATCCGCGCACCTTCGCCTTCGTCGTATTGCAGGCCGAGGGTGTACCAGGGGGCTGACTCGACGTCTTTGCCGCGATCTTTGGCCCATTTGATGTTGGGTGTCCAACGCAGGATGCCGGAACCTTTTTTGCCGACGTCGCGGGCATAAAGGAAGGGGCGGATATTGAGGCGCACGCCGTCGTTTAGGTCAGGGGTCCAGCCGATGGGTTGTTCGGCCAGGGGCTTCCAGCGGACGAAGATATCGTAGGGTGTTTCACCCTCGAGGATGGCTTCGAGCTCGCGCTTGAGGGCTTCGGCGGCGAGCAGGCGCTCTTGGGCACCGTCTTCACCGTTGGCCATGCCGGCTTGCTGGGTGCGGATCCAGTCGCCCAGGTAGGTGTAAATCAGACGTTCGAGCCCGGCTTTATCTAGTTTGTGGTAGTTGACCAGGGCGCTGAAGCCGTCGTTGAGGCCATCCCAGATATGCCAAATAAACGGCCGGTGCTGGAACAGTTTGCAGTGCTGCTCGAAGAACTTGTCGCGCAGCCAGAGGCTAAGGGACTTGCTGCCGACGGCGTCCAACAGGCGGTTTTTCAGCGGTGTGGTCCAAGCTTCGCCGTAGGCGGCTTGCAGCAGCGCCTCTAACCGCTGGTCTGCGGCTTTTTCGCCGCGCAGCGCGGGCAGGCAGACAATGCCGTCGTCATCCACATAGGTATTCAACTGCTGACAACGCTTTACCCATTCACGTTGCTCTGCGGCCAGCTCCATCTCCGGGTCCACCTCCGCTGGCCAACGGTAGCCCAGCAGGCGGGCGACGGCCACTTGCAGCACGCTATCTTCAACCCGCAGTTCACCGTGGGCGGTCCATTTGATCTCTTCGTCCCAGATCACCGAACCACAGGGATGTCCATGGAAGATCCATTGGGTGGGGTCATTTGTGTAGGGCTGTGGTAGGCCGTTGGGATATTGTTCTTCGGCGACTTTGGACCAACCAGCGGAATCAAAGGGGGCCTTAACCAGAGTGGCATTAGCAACAGCAACCTTCTGATCGATCTTTCTAACTTCAGTTTGAAAGACACCTGACGTAACAAAAGACCACAACGCCGGGAGATCTTTAGAGTTCTTAGTAATTATTGGACAGGTATTGCTATCAAAAGCCTCCCCAATATACAAGGCACTTGGCAACGAACTCATTTGGGAAATTGCAACTCCTTTAGTACTCCAAGCACCAAGGCCTTGTCTACGGGCTAACGCGTACCCATCTTCTGCCCAGTCGATAACGCACTCCAGTCCACCATAGAATGCATGTTCGCTCACTGTGCTTTGCAAAAAACGCCAGCGGGGCGAAATATTAATGATTTCCCAATAACTTCTGCGAAACCTTCCATCATCCCCCGATTTAAGTCCTTGAAAAGATGCAGCCACGGTAGACAGTAATGCAGCTCCGGCCAAATCATCCAAGACAACAGCCGCCCCAGGATTATTCAGTTGCTTACTCTGGTCCACAGTTCTTAGATCATCCGCCAACAGCCCGGCAGCTTTCTCGATAACAGTGCGCGGCTCGGAAACGTCAACTCCTCGAATAAGGTTGCCGTGCCCACCTACGTTAAATAAATCCGCCGAATCAAATTTAGTATTACCTCGACTCAAGGTAATTAACTGGACATTAAAATCCCACATAGGGGTTTGAAATGCTTTAGACCCAAGCCTGGCAATTAAATGCCACGTTTCGAGTTGCAGTAATTTCTCACGGTACTCTTCATAAGTGGCAAGGAAGAGCCAATTTTGTAGAATAACAACACTAGCAGTGCCCCCCGGCACACAAAATTCAAGGCAGCGGTCGAGAAAGACCGTAGCTAGATCGTTCTTGCCTGCGGGGTAATAGGATTCGCAATACTCTTTGAGAGTATCGTTCTGCTTGCCCCGTGACAGGTAAGGCACATTGGTGATGACCCAGGTGTACTGGCCAGATAACAGCTCGGCGGCTTTGACCAGCCCCTGAGCGACGATGCCGGCTTCTAGGCGGTTAGTGTGGGCAGATGCCTCAACGCCGGCCTCACCCTGCAGCTTGCTTTGTTCTTGTGACAGCGCCTCGCCCAGCAATTGCTGCAATTCGCTCCACTGGGCAATTTGCGCGGCCTTGCTACGCCGCGGATTGATCAAACTGCCGAGTACCGGCGCATCGTGGAAGGTCTGGTACATCCAGTCCAACGCGATGGTCAGGTTCTGCTTGCCGGCTTTACGACTAAGTTCTTTCCACTCGTCGCGAGCGGCGGCGATGGACAGGCCACTGCAGGCCAGATGCAACTCGGGCAGGCTGCGGTAGCCATCAGCCTGCGGGTAACGCCAGGCTTCCAGCGCCACGGCAAAGGCAGCCAACTCCACGCAACGCTGATCCAACTCCAGACCATGCAAGTTTTCACTCAGCACCCGGTCAATGGCCTGTTGCGCCGTGAAATTTTCAGCCTGCATGCGCATTGGCACCAGCATCAAGAAGGCGGCCACCAGAAAATGGCCGGAGCCGCAGCAGGGGTCGAGCGCTTTGATTTCGCTCAACTGTTTGGGCCAGGCATCGAAGGTTCCGGAAGCGGGTTGCCATTGCTGGGTCGTCTCATCTTTAACAAAACGCAAATAGCTCAACGGCACACCTGGGAAGGCAGCTTTCTCGCGCAGTTCCTGCTCGCTACCCGCATTTTTCCAGTCGCTGTCGCTCAGACGCTGGCCGGCCCACCAAGCCCCCAGACTGTTATCGAGCAGAAAGCTGACCATATAGGGTTCAGTAAACAGCTGGGTAACTGGCGAAAGTTCGTCGGCACCGATCTTAACCTCAGAATCATTGACTTCTTTTTTTCGCTTGCTCTGCCAGAACTGATAAACCCAGCCGAGGCTGTCCTGGGCCTGAAAGGTTTCCAAGGCCAAGCCAGTCACCAGTTGCTCCAGGCTACGCTGATGCTCTGGCGCAAGCTCCAGCTCGAACACCGGCGAGTCGATGCGGAAGATCTGCGGCAGCATCTTCGAGGCCAGTACTCCGGCCAGCTCCCAACCGCTTTGGCAGCGGCGTTCAAGATCGTCACGGGCCACATCCGGGTCTTGCACCAGCTCGTTGCATTCAGCCAGAGTCAGCTGGGTATGATCGTCATACATGAGCAGACTGTTCTGCTCCAGAAAGCGCGCAAACAACATGCGGTGCCACTGTTCGTAGGCGACTTCGGTGACCAGCTTGTGGATTGACTGTTGGCCATTGCCGTCTTTGCTGTCACCCAACTGGCGGCCATGGGCACGCAAACGGGTGCGCAGCTTGCGCTGTTCATCACTCAGGTAGTCGGCCGGCTTAACATCGCCTACTCCCAGTCGTTTGACGGCCTGGGTAGCTGCTTGCTCGGCGATGTCGCGGGCTTTGATGACGGTCGCTTCCAGCGCACGGCGCAGGGCTTTATCAAGGGGCTGTCGATTCATCAGAAAGTCACCGGTCCATCGTTGAGTTTGTCGAGAACCTGTTGCTTCACCTCTGCCAACCATGTGTCGACATCGGCCTCGGTCTCAAAGGTTTTACGCGGCAGGCTGATGCGCTGCAGTTTGGGTTGCAGCAGCAGCACGGCTTCCATGCGAGCGCTATCGAACTTACTGGCCAACGAATCGGTGCGGTCGGTCCACTGCTCCAGGCTGACGTCATTAAGACTGTCGATAATGGCCTCGGCGTCGTTCAGTGCCGGTTGCGCCAAATTAAGCAGTTTACGTTTGCCGAGGATGTCGCTCTGTTGCTGCTCGCTGAGTTGCTGCCAGTGGCTGTCGGCTTGCAATTGGGTCAGGCTCTCGGCATACCGATCCTGATAGACCTGCACATGGAACAGGATGGCATCGCGCAGCTTATTGACGAGTTGCTGGACCAGGCCGGATACCGGATTGGGATCATCCAGCAAAGACCGGTGGCTGACTATGGCATCCACCTCAGTCTGGATAGCGCCATGGAAAGTCAAACCGCGACTGAGGTCGAGCAGGTTTTTCAGCTGTGCCCAGTCACCGCGCCGGTCTTCGATACGTTGGGCAGTGTCGGTCCAGTCTTTGATCGCCTGCTTGATGGCGTCTTGCTCATCCAGCACATGCTTGAGCTGTGCGTTACCAGAATGGCGGGCAAGCTCGTCGAAGATACGGCTGTCGGGGATTTTCGGCAGAGGGGCTTCCCCCCCGGCGCGCCTGGCCAGCTCACGGCCTTTTTCAGCTAGAAGTGGCAGCTTGCTAGCCTCTTCACCAGGCTGGCAATCAATGCCGCTGCTGCTGAGTACACCGCGTATTTTGATCAGGTCTACCGGGCGGATGGTGATGCTTTCCGGCTTAAAGCTGGTTTGAGTGATCTGCTTGCGATCCAGCGTTGTGGCGGTAACCGGGTTATTGCGGTTGTCGTAAGCGATGAGAATGCCGGTGGCCATCAGAATGGCGAGGCCTCCGTCGATGGCGTCCTGCGGCCAGCCGTATGGGGCCGCCAGAAAGTGCTCACGAATCTCGTTACCTTTTTTCGACACACCGATATAACGCTTAATGGCAGCACACACGGGATGCTGCTCGGCATCACCGCTGTAGTTCAGTGCTTCCAGGGCATTTTGCCCACCCTCTTTGCTGGCACGGTCGTAGACCTTGCCCCAGCCGGTATGGTCAGCGGCATCAAAGTCGCGATAGAGACGAATCAGCGAGGCTTTAGCAGCCGTTTCTATCCGGTCGGCAATCGTGTTGCCGTCGACTTCGTTGCCACCGGCCTGAAGCACTTGCACACCGTCGAAAATTTCGCGCAGCAGTGCTTGTACCTGCTTTTGCGCATCGCGGTAGCGGGTTTCCATCGCGCTGCGGGCATCTTTGCCGGCATCAGTATTGGGGATGCCGCGCTTTTCCAGAGTGGCGTGAGCGGCGTTCTCAGCAATGATGGCGCTGGTCAGCTCGGAGCGGTTGCGCGCGGGTACAAAGACGAAAATAGTTGGTTCGCCCGGCTGGCGGCTGCGGGCATCGGCGAGGAAGCTCTTCTCATCGATACTCCAGCCGTCCTGTATCCAGGCATAGACTTTTTCTTTGGCGTCTTTGGGCAACTCGGGGTCAAAGCAAGGGATAACTTGGCGTGGCTCGTTGCACTTGCCCTGGGTGAGACGCACCTGGGCTACCTGGCGGCGTAGTTCTTTGTGCAACAGGTCTACGCGGATATTTTCGATACGCTGCATATTGCCGCGCAGGTCGGCTTCTTCCTGGCGAAGAGTGTCGTACCACTGCGCACTCTCCTGAGTTTGCAAACGGAACTCGGTTCCGGTGCTGGTTTGCATAGACATCACCAGACCTTCGTCGGCCAATACCTGCAGCAGTTTAGGCACGCTAGTACGAATAGAATCTTTGCCACTATTGAGGTCATCAATCAGCAGGTCAGCCAGCATGTCGGCGGTGGCCCGCACTCCGCAGTCGGCGGTGGGATCTGAAGGCAGTTTACCGATCAGCAGCACCAGCCCGAGAATGCGCGACTTGAGCTTGTCGTCAGCATCGCCGGCGGACAGGCGACCAATGGTTTCGGCGATTTCTTTGGAGATTACGCCGGTCTGCAGTAGGTTGACTGCGATCTGGTTGTAGATGAAGTCCGCCGGCACCACATGGCCCAGCGGCAGATCGGCGGTGGCCTGGGCGGCTTCGTGGATGACCTTGAGCTGGTTACGCAGTTGCGAAACAGTACCGGTGGTGTCGACAATACGCAGCACCCGCTCCCAGAAGCGGCGGCGCACAGGCAGCAGCGGGTAATCGGCCAGCATGACTTTTTCGTCATCCTGGTGATGCTCGATTTTGGTACCACGCAGCTGGCGCGATATCTCGCCCAGATGCAATTGCAGCATCTGCTCCAGCTGCGGCTTGGCCGAGGCTTTTTTCTGCAGGATGACCTTACGGATCACCGATTCGACATCGGTATCGGATAGCTGAATTGGAATCTGGAAGCGACCAAGCAGACGCTGCAAATTAGGCATGCCCGACAAGGCGCTCTGGCCGGTAGCAACGAACAGGAGCTTGTTCTGGAAAATGGAATGCTTGCAGCAGGTTTCTACTACTTCTTGGACTTGGTGCGCTTTGTCGGTATCGGAGCCGACGTACTGTTGCACCTCATCGAGCACCACTAGGGTGAGCGGGAACTGACCTTCTTTGGATAGGGCGTCGTAAATAGCATCAACCATCTGCTGGTTGGTGACATCCTGAACGTTTGGGTACTGCTCGCGCAGTAGCTGGCGCACACCTTTGACGTCATCGCCCAAGGTGCGGTCTACCTCAAGCAGTGCCCCGGCAATGCTTCGGGAGACGTAGAGGTCTTCTAGCTCGTCATCCCAGCTGTCGCCCGCAGTTTTGACCTTGTCTTTGATCTGATCAAAAATACCCTGCTTTTTCAGCCACAGCACAAAGCGAGCCTGATGGTACTGCTCGGGAAGACCGGCGGACTTGAACACAATGTTGAGCAGCGCCAGACGCACGTTGTTGTTAGCACCGGAGCCCAAAGTACCAGAGGCGGCATGCAGACCGCCGTGGCGTTTTGCGGCGTTGCTCAGCTCCTTAAAGTGGTCTTTGACCTCCTGCGGCAAATCGGCAATATCGCGAGCAGAAACTCCATCGTTGAACGGCTGGTTAGTCCACAGTGCGCGTAACATTTTGGCCAGGTGCGATTTACCGGAACCGAAGAAGCCAGAGATCCACACGCCGGGTTGTTCGTGCTGGCTGCCCAAATTGCGCAGGTACGCAGATAGAATCTTATCGAGGCCGGCTTGGTATTCACCGTCGCAGACGAAAGTTTGCAGCTCGTAGCGAAGAGTCTTGAGTGCCTGAGCTGACTGGTCGTCCTTAACTTCGGCGACACCATTGTTTTCCAGACGATTCTGCTGCGGGTCGAGCTGGTAAATCTCGCGGTTCAACATCCTGGGCATGCTCCCTTTGCGCCTACTGCGCCAATCTATGCGTTAGTGTCTTTATACGACTGAATTCAATTATCAGCGGTGATCGCCGTAGCCTGGTAACCCCAGCCGTCGCGGGCATCGAGCAGGCGGTAGCCGTTATTGATGTACTCGCCAGGGAAGAGCACCAACAGGCGCCCAGGAACATGCTCCGCAAGCTGCTTAACAAAGTCCGAGACGGAGGCAAAACCAAACAGAGTGCCGCAGCCCATGAGCGCGACGACGGTCTTTTCATCGGCTTGGCTGTTAATCCGCGCAGCTAGTTCTTCGACAGACTGGCGGACAAAGGTCTTGTACTTTGGAGCCAGGGTATCCGGATCTTCAAAGTAGTCTTCGCGGTACTTCTGCTTGGCCATCCAGTCAGAGAACAGACGGGTAACATCCAGCTCCAGCCACGGGTGGCCGGCGCTTTCAGTGGCAAGTCGAAACTCTTCAACCCTGGCTCGCAGTTTGAGTTCGTCCTCTTTATGGTAAACGGCAAACAACACCCGCTGTTCATTGGCCAAGCCCTTCATCCAAGGCAGGCTGATATGGTTGGCGTAGCTCTTGATAAGGCGGTTCAGTCGGTTACTCATGCAACCAGGACTCCTCTTCCTTGCTCAGGTAGTCGGGGAAGGTTACTTCCACCACCTCACTGGAGTGTTTGAAATTAATCATCCCGCTGTAGCTGGCCTGACGGGCCAACTCCAGCAATCGCTCCTGGCGGCTGCTAAGCAGAAGGGTCCATTTACTGGTAAACAACCGGTTGCCGGTGGCGCCTTGCAAATAAGCGAGAAACAAGGCAAACACCACGTTGACCGGGCGCACCACTGGCTCAGCACGGTGCTTTTTAGTTCGCCCTTTCAGAAAGCCTGCATGCGTCCAGGTGCCGTTGACGTTCTGCGCCAGAGATTTAAGCATCGCTTTGCTGTAGCGATCAGGGCATTGCTCGTCCAGCGCCTGCTCCATTTCCTCACGGGGCAGCCATTGACCTAACGCCAGCGAAAGGATCTTGTCTTGGGACAGTTGCAGCAGCGGGTCCCGAGCCAGCGCCATTTGGCAAGCAAGCATGGGTCTTGCGGAGTCGTCGCTCTCCCATAAACGGCGAAAGGTCCGGAACAGCGGGAGAGTGATATCCATGCCATAAAGGTCGATCAGGTGACGCCAAGTCAGCTTTCTAGCCTTCTCAGTTGGCTTATGCAACACGTTGAATAGTTCTATGTCTTCCTGGTATTGGGCGAGGCTCGCCTCAATTCCACGACCATGAAACAGCTCGGTAATCTCTGCCAGCATCATGGTGCGGGCGGAGTGGGCACCGTTGCGGCCGAACTTGAAGCCAAATTTTTGTTGGGATTCGGTCGTGCTCATCAGTGGCCGTTCTCATCATTAAAGCCAGGGGCAATGGACAGGTTGACCTGGTTTGCGACCCACTCGGGGTCACGCAACGCCAGTTGATACTCATCAGGGCGCAATGATGCCTTGGGACTGCAGTCGACACCCCAACGCCGCAGCAGATAGCCGGCCATTACTGCCCGGACTGACAGTTTGATGGATTGCCCGGGGTCGAGACCGTAATCCAACTCGATGGGACGGGAATAGGTTGCGCGGGGGTGCGGGATCAGTTCCAGCTCCACTTCACGATTCCACTCCTGATCATGAGCCAAAGACTCAACCGTTGCATCGATCAAACCGTCCACTTCGTCTGCGACGGTGATGCGGGTCAGCACAAAATCCCTGAACTCGGAATGCGCTCTACAATAGGCGCGCGCATGCCAGCGCTGGCCAGTATTGACCAAGCTGTGCGGCACAATTTCACGTGTAGATTCACCGCTACTAACAGACACGTACCGGATAGTCAGCGCTTTGGCTGCATATATGGCACGAGATACCGCTGCCAGAATATCTAGATCGGGCTGATTTAGTGTCGGCGCAGAGTCAACAAGAATCGGCTGGTCGCAGGCTTCCAACCCCACCCCTTGGCCCCAGGTCAGGGTTTGCAGGGTATGTTCACAATCATAGATGAACAGCGGCTGGAAGCATCTAGCCCGGCGATACACCTTGTCACTGTGATCATAATCCAGGTTATCAGGTGCCAACTGACGGTAGAGAGTGAAGTCCCGAGTGGCGTTTGACAGTGCAATGCCAAAGCGGCGAACCAGATCCTGCCGGGACACCTGACCACGAAAACGCGCTAGGAAATCGATCTGCCAAAGGCGTTCGCGTTGATTAGGTGAGGCTCCACCCGGTGCCAGATTCGGCATTTAAATTGATCCTAGTCCACACTGCCATCATTAGTCATGCTAAAAATGATGATAACAGGGCATCTGAGCGACGAACCAGGGATTTCGATAACGTTGGCACCTCTGCTCGAGTCAAGACCCGAGGCGTGGTTTAGCTCCTGCTGCATCCAAAGGCATGATGGTTGTCCCCATACAGCTTCGTGGCTGACTTGCACAGGTAGCTGGCGCGGTGGAACAGATCCGGCAGCACGTCCTCATCGCCAGCACGCAGATACCGGTTTAATCGGTACTCTGCATTGCGAGGGATCTCGACCAGCCCGTCAACTTGATCGTCAGGCAGGCCCAAAGCACTGGCCCATGCCTCCTCCATGCGACTAAAGATCCTTGGTCGTTTGGATACAAGCCTACCTACCGCTCGGTACGCATCTCGATTGAGCATTATTACCAGGTGGTAATGAGGCCTGTTGCCCTGCCCCACTTCTCTGGCCCAGACGTAGCGGACCTTGCAGTCATGAGCGTACAGGCTCCGCTCACGGGCCTTGTCACGGTTATGCTCGATCTTCGCGCTGAAGGAAGCTACGAACCTACTTATGACCTCATTCGTGTAAGCATATTCAGGTAGATCGACTTTGAGCGGCAGACGGAGATCCACTCTAAAGGCCAGTACTCTGGAGTATTGGGTAAGGGCCAGATCTATAGTGCGTTTCAAACGGGACAGGTATTGCCGAACGAAGGGGCCTTTCTCAATCATGACTGGCAAGCCTTCGAAGGTGTCTTCGCGGTGCAGACGGAGATTGGTGTTATGGGGATGTCGAAGCATGGTTATGACTCTCAGTTAGTGAGTTACATAACCAGTGCCTACTGTGTAATTTTTAACTGTTACTTTTCCAGGGTTGATAAACCTCTACTGAGTAGCCCACAGGTGAGGTATCCAGCCCATTAACCTTACAGGTGTTAAGTAGCAGTAAAAGCATAATACCCACACCGAAAATACCTTCCTCGATGAGCTCGGGAAAATGAACCCGACTACACCAGACACACCATCATTTTCACCAGATGCTTCACTCCGGAAATAAATCATCGTCCGGCTATTCCAGCAGCTCCGGCACTGGCCCTTTATCTCCGTAATCCGAGAGATGGGGACCAACATCACCCGGACTTACTGAAGACAGCGCCACGTGGTCGGCGAGGCTCAAACGGCATATAGACCATGACCGACGACAACCGGTCATGGCCTATAACGTTAGCTACTAGCTGACCACGCCCAGGCGGCCAAGTCGGACTGGAGAGTCTTCAGCCGAATCGCGCTCCTCAATCCTTGCCAGGATCCAATCATGTACTTCGCTTTCTACCCACCCAACACACCGGTCACCCAGTGAGACTGGTTTCGGAAAACTGCTTTCCCCAATGTATTTGTAGATGGTCGACCGGGCCAAGCCGGTCGAGTCGATGACCTCTTTCAGGCGGATGATCCTCATGAGCAGTCTCCTGTATTGGCTCAGAAGATCTGCGGAAACGGTAAAAAAAAAACGATGTGCTTACGTCACAACCTGCTGAACGTAACGAAACCACCCAATCGCTTGAATTGACCCCAGACCCAATTGGGACGATTCCCAGGTCTGTCTTCGAATCCAGCTGTCAGCCTTAGCTGCTTGATAGTGAAATGTGACGCTAATAAGGCATGGAACTGGGTGATATGTCACCATTTTCGATCCATTACTGCTGATAAAATGATGCCAAAACTCCAGAGCATGACTTGTTTATAAATTGAGTAAAAACAAGAATTGCTGACAATCCCCAATCGATAAAGCTGCACCATGAATCACTCACAAATAGAATAAAATCGTTTATAAACAAAAAATTAAAAAATAAAATTCAACAACAAACGCGTTACAACAACGCGTGTCGTTACGCAGTAACATAACAGCATTAAAAATAAGAATCACCAGCATCGTTACGGCGTAACGTCACCAAATCATGCAACAAGTGTTGTAACGATGTAGCGCAACACAGTAACCTAGCACCGTTAACCTTTAAAAAGACGGATGTTGTATGCGCGATGATCGGGCCAGTAATAATGGAAGAATCGAACTGGAGGAAATTCTCCGGTCCTGGCTTAGTCTTCTAGATGAAAAAAAAGCTGCATGGGCACTCGATTACCTGAAGACGAAGGGGTATATCGATCACCAGCTCCGTCTCGCCTCCCCACGGGGGGTCATACTCGAGTGGTGCCAAGGACGACCAAATACCCCCTCCATGGTGTTGCTTATCAGAAATATGAAAGCAGCGTGGCGGCAGAAGCAGTACAGAGATGGCTTAGCCGAGAGAAAGGCGTACAGCTTTACACTTGATGTGCGGGTGAAGCGGCAGCTCGACCACCTCGCTCGCAAACAAGGGAAAACCATTTCAGAAACCTTGGAAGGCTTGATCAAAAAGGCTGGGCTGAAGTCTGAAAAAGCTGATGCGAAGGACCGACTCGAAAATCCCGTGCGCGACTGGTAGCACATAGAAGCAATGCTCACGGGCTGCTCGGCCTTCTGAGTGGAGATTCAGCTTCTAGGTATTCCAAACAGTATTCCAAGAATATTATTAACTGATATTTTTCTTTATTTTTCAAAAAGATACATAACCAGTTCAGATTACCCCGGCCCACCAACTCTCAACGACAAAGCCCGCCCAGTGCGGGCTTTGTCGCATCTGGGGTTAGTCGAATGGCCGCCCATTTCCTTCACATTCTCAAGCCTGCCGGTGGCTGTGAATGTTCGAAGCGTACTAAGAGGACGCTGGGGGCTGCGGCACCGCTTTGGCTCATCTCCAATTTAACGAAACCAGTTTGGCTGTAAGACGAGTGCGCTTGCGTGATAGCAAAACCACACCCATCCCCTTACCATTCCGCAGCTGGCTGGACGCCTCGCAGAGAAACCCGGTTCGCACGCGGAAACACTCAACCTGCACAAGGAAGGCAATAAAACATGAGCTTCATCGAAACGATCCAATCCAAGGAAGTCGATATCTACATATCGGCGTTCTTCACCATCCTCGGCCTGATTCTGGGAGCCATTCTGGATCGGGTACTCAAAGGCGATTCTCCACAATCCGCCAATCAGCCGGGCCATTCGGTAAACCTGACCTTCAATACGGTGGTCAATCCACCGCCGGGCGTAAACGCGGCCAGCACAAGCCAGGATATGACTCCAGTCATCTGCATGATGATGGTGATTGCCGGGCTGATTTATGTGTTTTTCCGGGCTGAGATACTCAACCTGCTTTCCTGGATCACGCTGTTCACCATTTCGCTGTGGGCCGGCGGAACCTTGCATAGCCTTTACCGGGGCTTCTTCGCGGGCAGCAAGTGGGTGATTTCGCTGATTTTTTCCATGGCCTTCTGCGTGGCAGCCACCTACCTCACTGATGAAGCTTTTATGCCCACCCTGGCGCCGCAAAACTTTCAGTACAGCCAGCAGATCATCAATGAGCAGGGCCTGACGGGAATAAAAAAATATTTCGTCTTGCTGGACATGTACTGGTTCTTGCTACACCTGATAGGCGTACTGCTGTTTATCTATACCAGCCTTCGGATGATGCTTTTTTCAACCTACTTCATCGTTGCGGGCGCACATGCCAATAACAACGGTACTCACGAACCATGGCTTTCCAGAAAAACCCGCAAGTACGCCAATCTGCGCAAAAACATCATCTTCATGCCCATCCTGCTGGTTCTAGCGTACCTGCTTACCTCGGGTCTTGCTTTCGACTGGTTCATCCACACCATGCCAAATCAGGTCAATGCGTTGATGAATACGGTGCTTTATGGGCGCTGATATTTTCATCGTGCACTGAAGATCGACTGGCGGGACACCAACCCGGTTGGCAGAAGCGACATGAATTTTTCTTCACTGCGCCCAACCGGGACAGCCTGTAAAGTCCACTCGCTCATTCAAGAAACTACGGTTCGCCCGCGCTCCTAGCGGGCTTTTTTTCGCCTCGGCTTCTCCATATCTTGCCGCTCCCCACCATATGCGCGACTCTGCCCGCAGATCCCTCGCCAAGGAGCGCTCGATGCCGCTGTTATCCCTGCCCTGCCCGCGCCTGACATTGGCGATCCTCTCCCCCGATCAGGCCGAGCTCGAAAGCGCTTTCTACCTACGCAACCAGCGTCACCTCGCCCGCTGGTCACCCATCCGCACCACCGACTACTTCTCCACCGCCAACATCCGTCGTCGCTTGGAGATCCAGGCCAGTGCTTTCGAAGCCGGGTTAGCCATGCATTTCGCGCTGCTGTCGCCGGACGGTCAGCAGATGATCGGGGCGTGCAATTTCAGCGGGATTATTCGTGGGGCGTTTCAGGCGTGTTATCTGGGTTATCACATCGATGAGGCGCATCAGGGCCAGGGTTTGATGCAGGAGGGGCTGGAAGCGGGGATTGGTTATATGTTCGATGTGCAGAATCTGCATCGGATCATGGCCAATTACATTCCGGGCAATGAGCGCAGTGCGCGGTTGCTTGAGCGCTTGGGTTTTGAGCGCGAGGGGTATGCGAAGGCGTATCTGAATATCGCCGGGCGTTGGCAGGATCATGTGCTGACGGCGCTGGTGAATCCGGGGTTCGAGGCGCCGGATCAGCGCTGGTCGCGGCGCCTGGGTTGAGTGCACGAAATCCGTCAGACAAAAATCCTTTCAGCTCTCGGGTTTGCGGCCGATACAGACCTGCTAACACCCCTGCTGGCTCAAAAGAACAACAATCTTCCAGCTTAACTGACGACCAAGAAACCCAACGTTTCTGGAGGATTTGCATGAATAGCTGGTTCGGTAACATCAGCGTGAACATGAAACTCGGCCTAGGCTTCGGCCTGGTGCTGGCCCTGACCTGCGTTCTGGCGCTGACCGGCTGGACCAGTCTCGGCGGCCTGATCGACCGCAGCAACTGGATGAGCGACATCACCCAGCTCAACGCTGGCCTGACCAAATTGCGCGTGGTGCGCCTGCAATACATGCTGACCAACGGCGACGAAACCGCCGCGCAGAATGTGCAGACCACCCTGGAAAGCTTCGCCGCACAGCAACAGGCGTTGATCAGCAAATTCAAGAGTCCGGAGAACGTCAAACTGCTCAAGCAGCAGGCCGCGACCATCGCTGAATACCAGACCTCGCTGAACAAAATGCGCAACGCCTATCGCACCGGCAACTCTGCCCGCGACACCATGAGCGCAAATGCCCAGGCCGCGTCCAATCTGATCGATTCGATCAGCCAGCGCGTGCAGCAGATGGAGATGAGCGATCAGCGTTTCGAGCAGTTCCAGGCGGTTACTGCGGCGAAGGAAGCGTTCATCCTCGCGCGCTATGAAGTACGTGGTTACACCGCGACCAGCAACGCCGAGACCGAGCAGAAAGCCGTCGGCCAGATCGACGCGGCCATCGCCAGCCTCAAGCCACTGAATGCGCAATTTGCCGCGACTCAGCAGGATGCCTTGCGCCAATTGGAAACCGCGCTGACCAGCTATCGCGGCGCGTTGATGGCGTACAAGAACGCCAACACCGAAGCCGTGCAGGCGCGTAAGGAAATGACCGATCAGGGCACCACCATCGTCGCCCTGAGCGAGCAGCTGTACCAGATTCAGCTCGATCGCCGTGACGCCGAAAGTGCCCAGGCGCGCACCTTCCAGTTGATCAGTACGTTGCTGGCGCTGCTGGTTGGCGTGATTGCGGCGGTGATCATCACCCGTCAGATCACCCGTCCGTTGCAGGAAACCCTGGCCGTGGTCGAGCGCATCGCCAGCGGCGACCTGACCCAGAACGTCACCGTCACCCGTCGCGACGAACTCGGCGTGTTGCAGCAAGGCATTGCGCGCATGGGCGTGACCCTGCGTGATTTGATCAGTGGCATCCGCGACGGCGTCACGCAGATCGCCAGCGCCGCTGAAGAGTTGTCGGCCGTAACCGAGCAGACCAGCGCCGGTGTGAACAGCCAGAAAGTCGAGACCGATCAGGTCGCCACCGCCATGCACGAAATGACTGCCACGGTGCAGGAAGTTGCGCGCAATGCCGAGGAAGCGTCGCAAGCCGCTGCCGCTGCGGACGGCGAAGCCCGTGAAGGCGACAAGGTTGTGAATGAAGCGATTGCGCAGATCGAGCGTCTGGCCAGCGAAGTGGTGCGCTCGACCGAAGCGATGAGCGTGCTGCAACAGGAAAGCGACAAGATTGGTAGCGTCATGGACGTGATCAAGGCTGTTGCCGAACAGACCAACCTGCTCGCCCTCAACGCCGCGATCGAAGCCGCGCGTGCCGGTGAAGCCGGGCGTGGTTTTGCCGTGGTCGCCGATGAGGTGCGCGGTCTGGCTCAGCGTACGCAGAAGTCGACTGAGGAAATCGAAGGTCTGGTCGCCGGTCTGCAGAACGGCACCCAGCAGGTTTCGGCGGTGATGAACAACAGCCGCGCGCTGACCGACAGCAGCGTCGCCCTTACGCGCAAGGCCGGCGCCTCGCTGGAAAACATCACCCGCACGGTGTCGAACATCCAGTCGATGAACCAGCAGATCGCCGCCGCTGCCGAACAGCAAAGCGCCGTGGCCGAAGAGATCAGCCGCAGCATCATCAACGTGCGCGACGTGTCCGAGCAGACCGCAGCGGCGAGTGATGAGACGGCAGCGTCGAGTGTTGAACTGGCGCGGTTGGGTGGTCAGTTGCAGCAGATGGTCAGCCACTTCCGCGTTTGACGTTGGGTTTGCGCTGAGGCTGAAATCGAATCGCGGGCAAGCCCGCTCCCACAGGTTTTTGTGGTAGAGCACTGTTGATGTGTTCACCTCGATAACTGTGGGAGCGGGCTTGCCCGCGATGGCGGTGGGTCAGGTCAGTCTAACCAACGTCGCCTGACACTGCGCCTTCGCGAGCAGGCTCGCTCCCACATTGGATTTGTGTGGCTCGCTGGATTTTGAGCACACCGCAATACCCCTGTGGGAGCGGGCTTGCCCGCGATGGCGGTGGGTCAATCAAATCAAAGTTGCCTGACACTGCGCCTTCGCGAGCAGGCTCGCTCCCACATTGGATTTGTGTGCCACGCTGGATTTTGAGCACACCGCAATACCCCTGTGGGAGCGAGCTTGCTCGCGAAGGCGGTGGTTCAGCCAAATTAACAGTGCCTGACACTCCGTCTTCGCGAGCAGGCTCGCTCCCACATTGGATTTGTGTGGGTCGCTGGATTTTGAGCACACCGCAATACCCCTGTGGGAGCGGGCTTGCCCGCGATGGCGGTGGGTCAATCAAATCAACATTGCTTGACGCTGCGCCTTCGCGAGCAGGCTCGCTCCCACAGGGGGCTAGGGTGTCAGGACTATTCGGGATACCCGGTGATTTTGCGGATGCTTTGGTATAGCGGTTTGAGCTGCCGATACATGCGCAGATAGACGTCTTTGTACAGTTGCTGGTAAATCTCCTGCGCCTCGGGTTGTGGGTTAAAGACCGCTCCCACGCGAGTCATCGCCGCAATGGCCGATGGGAAATCCCGATGCAATCCCAACCCCACCGCACAGCAAATCGCCGCCCCCAACCCGGACGCTTCATACACATGCGGGCGTTCTGCCGGCAGGCCGAAGATGTTGGCGGTCAGTTGCATGGCGGCGTCGCTTTGTGAGCCGCCGCCGGCGACGCGCAGGCGCTGGATCGAGACCTTTGAGCGTCGCTCGATGTTCTCCATGCCTTGGCGCAGCGCGTAGGCCAGGCCTTCGAGAATCGCCCGGTAGATGTGCGCGCGGGTGTGTACGTCGCCGAAGCCGATCATCGCGCCCTTGGCTTCCACGCCCGGTTCGCGGATGCCCGGTGACCAGTAGGGTTGCAGCATCAAACCCATCGAACCCGGGGGCACTTCGTTGACCAGTGCATCGAACAGTTGCTCCGGTTCGATGCCCTGCTCTTTCGCCTGCTGCATCTCGCGCAGGCCGAATTCGTTCTTGAACCAGCTGACCATCCAGTAGCCGCGATAGATCATCACTTCGCAGTTGTACTGATCGGGCACGGCCGAGGGGTACGGCGGGATCAGCGGGACGATTTCCAAATAGCGCGAGCGGGTGCTGGTGATGGTCGCGGTGGTGCCGTAAGACAGGCACACGGTGCGCGCATCGACCACGCCGGAGCCGATCACTTCGCAGGCCTTGTCTGCGCCTGCGGCAATCAACGGCAGGCCCTCGGGGATGCCGGTGTGCCGAGCGGCTTCGGCGCTGATGTAGCCGAGGGTTTCGCCGGGTTTGTGCAGGGTCGGCAACTGCTCCGGGCGCACCGCCAGTGCTTGCCATTTCCAGTCGTGCAGCGCCGCCCATTTCAGCCGTTTGAAGTCGAAGGGCAGATAGCCGACGCAGCAGCCGACCGAATCGACGAAGCGCCCGCACAGGCGATGAGTGAGAAAACCCGAGAGCAGCAAAAACTTGTCAGTCGCCGCCCACACCTCGGGCTGATGCCGGGCGATCCAGTTGGCTTCGGCCTGGGCGCGGAAATAATTCACCGTCGCTTGGGCGCCGACCAGTTTGAACAGCCAGCCCCACGGCCCTTTGATGCCGCCCTCGACCTCGGCCTGACGTTGATCGAGCCAGACAATCGCCGGGCGCAGCGGTTTGCCCTCGGCGTCGACATTGATCACGGTGCCGCGCTGAGTGGTCAGGGACACGCCGGCAATCTGCGTACGGTCGATGCCGGTCTGCTGCCAGAGTTGCTGGCAGGCCTCGCCGAGTTTCGCCCAGTAATATTCCGGATCCTGCTCGGCCCAACCGGGTTGCGTCGAGTAGTACGCCTGCAAGTCGACTTTGCCCTTGCCGAGCAGATTGCCCTGCAGATCGAAGAGCAACGCGCGCACGCTCTGGGTGCCGTTGTCGATCGCTAACAGGTATTTCATGGCGTGATCTCCGGCAAGCCGTGGTCGCGCAGCCACAACGACCGATAACGCTGAGTTTCAGCATGCCACCGCTCATCGTCCCAGGCCAATCGCGACTGGCAGAGCGTGCGAATTGCAGGCAGATAATCTTCACCACCGCGCGGCAGCAACAGGCCCAAACGGGTGCGACGCAGCAGCAAATCATCCAGGTGCAGAATCATTTCCGCCTCGCAGGCGAACGCCAGTTCTGCCCACAACGTATCGCTGGCGCCAACCGTTTCCGAACCGAGTTCGCCGAGCAATTGCGCCAGCCTCGGCAGGTCTCGACCGTGACGTCCGGCCAAGCGTCGCCATTGATTGCCGCTCAGTCCCGCAATTGTCAGCGGCGGCACAGCGGCGAACACGGGCGCGCCGTCATCGACAAAAGAACGCCCGAGCATCCCCGCACACGCCTTGAGCACTTCGATCGCTTGCGGGCGAAATGTAGTCAGTTTGCCGCCGGCCAACGTCACGCAACCGGGCTCCTGCCACAACACATGTTCGCGGGTCTCGTTGGACGGTTTGCCCTGCTGCGCACCCGTCGCGCTGCCGACCACCGGACGCACGCCTGACCAGGTCGACAGCACGTCGTCGACACCAATTTCGGCGCCGGGAAATTGCTGCTGGCACGCGGCGAGCAGATAGTCGAGCTCTTCGCTGGAAATGCGTGCGCTGTGGTCGAGGTCTTCGCGGTGATCGAGGTCCGTGGTGCCGACCACCGTCGCGCCTTCCCACGGAAACACGAACACCGGGCGCCGGTCGCGCTGATGCAGAAAAGTGAACGCCTGCGCCACTGGCAAACGCCAGCCCGGCAGCAACAAATGACTGCCGCGCAACGGTCGCAATTGCTTCGCAGCGTCAGCGGGACGCAGGCGCTCAGCCCACGCGCCTGTGGCCACGGCCAGCACAGCGGAGCGCAATTGCAGCGTGGCGCCGCCCTCGCCATCTTCGATCTGAACCCCGCACACCCGCCCGCCTTCACGCAGCAGTTGCGTGACCCGCACACCATTGAGCAACACCGCGCCGTCAGCCCGGGCCTCGCGCAGTACGCGCATCACCAGCCGCGCATCATCGGTCAGTGCATCGACAAAACAGCTGCCGCCGAGCAGGCCGTTTTCCTTAACCCCTGGGGCGAGAAAACGCAGTTGCTGGGCGTCATGAAAAGCATGGTTGCGCCGCCCCGCCAGCGCGTCGTACACCGAGAGCAAGCCGCCCATGACGCGCGGCCCGGGAAAGCCGCCGCGATAGTGCGGCATCATGAAACTCATCGGCTCGACCAGCCCCGGCGCCTCGTCGAGCAGGCGCTGACGCTCGCGCACCGAATCGCGGGTCAGGCGCCACTGGCCCTTGGCGATGTACCGCAAACCGCCGTGGACCATTTTCGATGATCGGCTGGAGGTGCCCCAGGCAAAATCGCGCTGCTCCAGCAGCAGACAGCGCCAGCCCCGGCGCGCGGCTTCGCGGACGATTCCGGCGCCGCTGATGCCGCCGCCGATGACGATCAGGTCCCAGGTTTGATCCGCCAGCGTCGGCAGGATCTGTTCGCGCCACTGCGCGTTCCAGTTCGCCGTCATGGCCGCGACTCTGGCAACAGCGTGCCCGGGTTGAGGCGCCCCTCCGGGTCGAAATGTTCGCTCAGCGCCTGCAACGTCTGCATCGCCAGCGGGCCTTTTTCCCGCAATAGGTACGGCGCGTGATCCTTGCCGACACCGTGCTGATGGCTGATGGTGCCGTGGTTGTCGACGATGGTCTGGCTGGCCGCGTGTTTGAGCACCCGCCAGCGCGCCAGCGTCGCCGCATAGTCCGATGCCGGGCGAAACACGTAAGTGGTGTAAATGCTCGAGCCTTCGCCGTAAACGTGCGAGAGATGAGTGAAGACATGCACGCGCTCGCCCTCGGCGGCCAAGGCGTCACGCAGGCTGTTTTCGATGAGGCTGAGCAAGTGGTCGACGTTGCTCCAGTCGGTGGCGGTTTCGAGGGTGTCGACCACGTAACCGGCGTTCCACAGGTTCTCGCGCAAGTAGGGAAAGCGGAAGCGGTTCTGCGCCCACTTCTTGCCCAGCAGGGTGCCGGTGAACACGCCGCCGAAGGCTTTCAGATGCTGGCGCGCGTGTTTCAGCGACAGTGCGTTTTGCTGGCGATTGCCGGTGACACCGAAGGTCAGCAGGCATTTGCCGTCGCCGGCGCCGCGCAGCTTGAGGTACTTCTCCAGCCAGGCGATCTGTTGCGGATGGCCGGCCAGCGCCAGTTGCGTTTCGGTTTCCACCGCGTTGGACAGGCGCAGCATCGACAGCGGCACGCGCGCCTGCGCCAGTTGCCGGATCGCTCGCAACGCCTGCGGCCAGTCGGGCAGGAACACACCGTAGAAACGTTCGTCCGCCGGCAACGCGCTGACTCGCACTTTGACCTCGGAAATGATCCCGAAACGGCCCTCGCAACCGAGCACCATTTCACGCAGATCGGGACCTGCCGCCGACGCGGGAAAGGTTGGAATCTGCAGAGGCCCGGCGAACGTTTCCAGGGTGCCGCCGGCGAACAATTGCTCGATCCGCCCGTAGCGCAACGACTGCTGGCCACTGGAACGGCTGGCGACCCAACCGCCCAGGGTCGACAGCTCCCACGACTGCGGAAAATGCCCCAGCGTGTAGCCGCGCGCACGCAACTGGCTTTCCACTTGCGGCCCGCTGGCGCCGGGGCCGAATGTCGCCAGCAGGCTGTGTTCGTCGAGGTCGGTCAGGCGATTCATCCGCGCCAGCGACACCGTCAGCACCGGCCGCGTGGAGTTTGGCGGATTGATGTGTCCGGCCACCGACGTGCCGCCGCCGTAGGGAATCAGACACAGATCCTGATCATGGGCGAGCGCCAGCAATTGGCGGATCTGTTCGGCCGTTTCAGGAAACGCCACGGCATCGGGATACGTGCCCAGTGCGCCTTCGCGCAACGCCAACCAATCCGGCAGGCTCTGGCCGCGCGCGTGCAGCAGGCGATCGTGAGTATCGACGCTGTACAAGCGGTGCGGCACCAGGCGCGAGGTCGGCACTTGCGCCAACGCCGCTTCCAATGTCGCATCGGGCAATGCCCGGCCAGCGCCCAGGCGTTCGTGGAGAAATGTCGCGCCCTGGGCCGGCAGTTCGACCACCGTGCCTGCCTCTCCCCAGCCGTTCCAGCGTCGCATGCGTGTGTCCTTTTTCTGCCGTTGGATCAAGCTTGCATACTAGTCAGCGCTGGAGATCTGTCACGGTCGCATCCGGCCATAACCTGTAGCGAATGGCGCCAAACGTCCGGGCATTTACTTTCGCCGGGCAATCCACTTACCTTGCGGCATTCATTCGCTCACGCGCCGTCGATCAAAGGACCGCGACCATGCCATCGCTCGGCTTCACTTCCGTTCCGCCGCTGCTCAAATACCTGCGTCACGCCGAACAGTTGGGCATGGCCATCGAGCCTGCGTTGGCGGCGGCCGGGTTGCAGGCGCAGCAGTTGAGCGACAACACCTTGCGCCTGCCGGGTGAGGTTCACGAGCGCTTGCTGGATTATTTCTGCGAGCACTCGGGCGATGGGTTGTTCGGGCTGCATGCGGCGAATTTCGTCCTGCCCAATTCTTGGAGCGTGCTCGGTTACATCACCATGAATTGCGCGACGTTGGGCGATGCGATGAGCCGGATCATGCCGTTCGAAAAACTCGTCGGCGACATGGGCGTCAGCCGCGCCGAGGTGCAGGGCGAGCACGTGCATCTGATCTGGACCTGCCGTTACCAGCGGCCACGGATTCGGCGGCATCTGGTGGAAAACGTGCTCGGTTCGTGGCTGCACTATGCGCGCTGGATCGCCGACACGCAGCTGTCGCCGGCCTGCGTATGGCTGGAGCATGCGCGGCCGGATGCGGTGACGCAGGCCGAGTACGAGGCGTTTTTCGGTTGCCCGGTGCGGTTCGATCAGGCGTATTCGGCGCTGGTGGTGCCGCTGGCGTATTTGCAGTTGCCGCTGCGCCAGGCCGATGCGCAATTGCTGCGAACCCTGGAAGAACATGCGATGGGTTTGCTGGCGACGCTGGAAGATGCGTCGCTGGCGCAGCAGGTGAAAAACATCCTGCGCGGTTTGCTCAAGGAGGGCCTGCCGCGCAAGGAGCAAGTGGCGGAGCATCTCGGCGTTTCGGTGCGCACGTTGCAGCGGCAGTTGCAGCAGGCGGGGACGTCGTATCAGCAGATTCTCGATGAGCTGCGTCAGGAACTGGCCGAGCATTATTTGCTCAACAGCACGTTGCCGATTCAGGACATTGCGCAGTATCTGGGCTTCACCGAACCGCGCTCGTTTCATCGCACGTTCAAGAGCTGGCGCGGGATGCCGCCGGGGGAGTTTCGGTTGCGGAATCGGCGGTGATGCTGATGGGCTCTTCGCGAGCAAGCTCGCTCCCACAGTAGTTCTCGGTTGTCTGCATTTCCGAGTTCACCGCAGATCCCCTGTGGGAGCGAGCCTGCTCGCGAAGGCGTCATTCGCCACACCGATTAAACACGCCTTGGCACAACTGTTTAAAGCGACACGGCATTCAGCGAAACCACCCACAATTCCTTGCGCCGCTGCCTACGCCTGCGCCAGAATCCGCCGGCTTGTGCGCCTTGGGGCCTGCCGGTAACTTGATTCGGTCACTGATTTCTCAGTGATCGAGCTTAGCGGCTCGGACAGCATTCCGGTTGTACAAGTCCAATCCAGTCAGGCTCACGCCTGCACTCGATGGTGGCTGTGCGCATGGCATCTTCGGATGCACCGGGTTGAATGCTTACCGGTCCGCTAACTTGCGCACAGCTGCCTCCCTTTGCTTAGCGGCGAAACGGATGCAGCTTCATAAGAGGCAAGCATTCATGTTCAAAGTAACCCCAAACCCGCCACCCACCGACTCGGCATCCCCCTACGAATCCGCCGACTCAAAGAAATTCCACGAAGCCGCCGACCGCGCCCTCGACCATTACCTCGGCCCATCCAGCGCCGAATTCATGGCCCCGCCCTACAAGTCCAACACCCTGTACATGGCCAATCCCGAGGCCGACAACGAATCGCTGTTGGCCGACGCCTGCGAAACACTAGGGTCGGCGACGGTGATGCTCAACGATCAGGCGGGGCTGGTGAACGGCTCGCAGCGCAAGACGTTGCAGGGCATTGCGCAGATTGTGATGGTCGCGGAGATGGCAGTGAATCGGGTGCTGGATCGGTTGGTGCCGACTGATTGAGGGTTTTTGAGGAATTTGGTGTCGGCTGGTTTTTGTGGGGTGTCAGGGGTTGCCCTCACCCCAGCCCTCTCCCAAGGGAGAGGGAGCCGACCCGGTTGTCTTGCGCTGTCCGTCGACCTGAAAGACCGAGTCGATTATGGATTCAGCACAGCACATTCAGGTCGGTGTAACTCCCGAGCATCCCGCAATCGGTCCCCTCTCCCCCCGGGAGAGGGTTAGGGTGAGGGGCTTTTGATCTTGGGCGCCAAGCTCAAAGACTGATCGCATTGGTAAACACCAACCGATTGCCAAACGGATCGGCGATCGTCATGTCCTGACTCCCCCACGGCATCGCCTGAATCTGCGGGTGCGAGAACTTGTAATCCTTGGCCATCAGTTGCTGCTGAAACGCCTCCAGCTCATCGGTCTCGATACGCAGCGCCGAACCAGGGCAGGCATCGCCGTGATGCTCGGACAGATGCAGCACACACTCGCCCCGTGACACCTGCAGATACAGCGGAAAATTCGCTTCGAAGCGATGCTGCCAGTCGATCTTGAAACCAAGAAAATCGACGTAGAACTCGACAGCCTTGGCCTCATCGAAGATCCGCAGGATCGGGGTGGTTTTGCCGAAGCTCATGGGGTGCTCCCTGACTGAATGGCCCCACAATGTAGACGGGGAGGATGTCAGCAAATCGGCTTGTGGATGGCTTTCTTTAATTGCAATGTGCCATCACTGTGACGCACACCACGAATCCTTAACGAAAGTGGTCGCGCAGGTCGCCCTGTCGCGCAAGAAACCGCCCTGCCCTCGCCCCATTCGCCTGTCCATCGCGATAACTCAACACGCCGTTGACCCAAACCCCGTCGATCCCCTGCGCCGCCCGTTGCGGATCGTTGAAATCGGCCACGTCACGCACGGTCGCCGGATCAAACAACACCAGATCCGCCCAATGTCCTTCACGAATCTCGCCCCTTTCCTGCAAGCCAAAACGCGCCGCCGACAGGCCGGTCATCTTGTGCACGGCGGTGTGCAGCGGAAACAACCCGACGTCGCGACTGAAATGGCCCAGCACCCGTGGGAAAGCGCCCCACAGGCGCGGATGCGGGAACGGGTCTTCGGGCAGTCCGTCAGAACCGACCATCGAAAGCGGATGGGCGAGGATTCTTCTGACATCGGCCTCGTCCATGCCGTAGTACACCGCCCCGGCCGGCTGTAGACGTTTCGCAGTTTCTTCAAGCGACAGGTTCCATTCGCCAGCAATGTCGATCAGGTCGCGCCCGCTGACTTCCGGATGCGGCGTCGACCAGGTAATGGTGATGCGGTGGGCGTCGGTGACTTGCTTCAAATCCAGGGTCGAGGAACTCGCCGCGTACGGGTAGCAATCGCAGCCGACCGGATGGGTTTTCGCTGCCTCTTCCAGCGCTGCGAGCAATTGCGGACTGCGTCCCCAGTTACCGACGCCGGCGCATTTGAGGTGGGAAATGATCACCGGTGATTGCGCGTGGCGGCCGATCTGAAACGCTTCGTCCATCGCCTCCAGCACCGGGGCGAATTCGCTGCGCAGATGGGTGGTGTACACGGCGCCGAACGCCGTCAGTTCTTCGGTCAGTTGCATGACTTCATCGGTCGAGGCGTTGAAGGCGCTGGCGTAGGCCAGGCCTGTGGATAAACCCAACGCGCCGGCCTCGAGGCTGTCGCGCAACTGCTCGCGCATGGCGGTGATTTCGTCGGGGGTCGCGGTGCGAAACAAATCGTCGAGGTGATTGCTGCGCAGCGCGGTGTGGCCGACCAGTGCGGCGACGTTCAACCTGGTATTGGCCGCTTCGACGGCGGCGCGGTAGTCGCTGAAGCGCGGATAGACGAACGCCGCTGCGCTGCCGAGCAGGTTCATCGGGTCCGGCGGATTGCCCTTCAAACTCACTGGCGATGCGCTGATGCCGCAATTGCCGACAATCACCGTGGTCACGCCCTGGCTGAGCTTGGGCAACATCTCGGGTTGGCGGATGACCACGGTGTCGTCGTGGGTGTGCACGTCGATGAAACCCGGCGCCAGCACCCGGCCGGCGGCGTCGATTTCTTCGCTGGCGCGGGCATCAGGCAGATCGCCGATGCGCTCGATGCGGCCATTGAGAATTGCCACGTCTGCCTTATAGCCGGGCGTGTTGCTGCCGTCGATAACCAGCGCGTTGCGGATCAGGGTGTCGTACTGCATGTCAGTCTCCCAGCGGCAGGTGATCGTCGCCGCCACGGTATTCGTCGAGGGCGAGTTTGATTCGCCGCAGACGTTCTTGATTGTCTTCAGGGCTGGCCAGCGCCAGCTCGGTGGCGAGCACGTCGATGGCCAGCAGCATGCCGTAGCGCGCCGCCGTCGGTTTGTAGATGAACGAGGTTTCCGCGCCTTGCAGCGGCAGCACGACGTCGGCCAGTTCCGCCAGTGGTGAATCGCCGCGAGTGATGGCGAGAATGCGCGCGCCGTAGTTGCGCGCCAGCTCCACGGTTTCCAAAAGCTCCGGGGTGATGCCGGTCAGCGAGCAGGCGATCAGCACTTGCTCGGCGTTCAAACTGGCGGCGGTCACGCGCATCATCACCGCGTCATGACACACCGCAATCGGATAACCGAGGCGCACCAGACGCACCTGCAATTCATCGCTGCACAGGGTTGAGCAACCGCCCATGCCGAACGCGTGAATCATCCGCGCCTGACCGAGTAATTTCACTGCGTCGGCGAAGCGCGATTCGTCGAAACCGGCCAGATGCTGGCGCAGCGTGGTTTCGATGTCGCCGACGATCTGCCCGTAAAACGCCGACTGCTCGGGCGTGCCCGCCGGGTCGAGAAAACGGCTGCCAACGCCGCTGGCCTGGGCCAGTTGCAGGCGCAGATCACGCAGGTCACGGCAGCCGACCGTGCGGGCAAAGCGCGACAGCGTGGCGGTGCTGACCTCGGCGCGTTGTGCGAGGTCTTCGAGGCTGGCGCTGGCGGCAAACCCGACATCGTCGAGCATCAACCGCGCAATGCGTCCCTCGCCGGCGCTGAAGGAATCCTGGCGGGCGCGGATCTGGTAGAGGATGTCCATGGGCGGCGGGCTCCGGTTACAGCAGGTAGGAAAGGCCGACGGTCAGCGCGAAAGCGACCAGCGAAATCAGCGTCTCGAGCACGGTCCAGGTCTTGAACGTCTGCGCGACCGTCATGTTGAAGTATTCCTTGATCAACCAGAAGCCGCCGTCGTTGACGTGGGAAAAGATAACCGAGCCCGCGCCGGTCGCCAGCACCAAAAGCTCAGGATGTGGATAACCCAGACCGATGGCCACCGGCGCGACCACGCCTGATGCAGTGGTCATGGCTACGGTTGCAGAACCGGTGGCGACACGCATCAGCGCGGCGAACAGCCAGCCCATGATCAGCGGCGACAGGTGGAATTCGTGAGCGAGGCCGACGATCTGATCGGTAACGCCGGCATCCACCAGAATCCGGTTCAAGCCGCCACCAGCACCGACCAGCAAGGTGATGCTGGCGGTGGGCGCGAGGCATTCGTTGGTGAACTTGAGGATCGATTCGCGGTTGAAACCTTGGGCAATCCCTAGCGTCCAGAAGCTCAGCAAAGTCGCCAGCAACAGCGCGATCACCGAATTGCCGATGAACAGCAGAAACTGGTTGAACGCGCTGCCGGGGGTGGAAATCAGGTTGGCCCAGCCGCCGATCAACATCAGCACCACCGGCAGCAGAATGGTCGCCATGGTAATGCCGAAACCCGGCAGTTTGTCGCGCGGTTCGCGGTCGAGAAATTGCTTTTCCAGCGGATTGTCCGTCGGCAATTGAATGCGCGGCACGATGAATTTCGCGTACAGCGGGCCGGCGATGATTGCGGTCGGAATGCCGATCGCGATCGCGTACAACAAGGTCTGCCCGACCGACGCCTGATAGGCCTGCACCGCGAGCATCGCCGCCGGGTGCGGCGGCACCAGCGCATGCACCACCGAGAGGCCGGCGACCATCGGCAGCCCGACCATCAGAATCGACACGCCAACCCGGCGCGCCACGGTGAAAGCGATTGGCACCAGCAAGACGAAACCGACTTCAAAGAACAGCGGCAAGCCGACCAGAAATGCGATGCAGACCATCGCCCAGTGCGCGTTCTTTTCGCCGAATCGCTCGATCAGCGTGCGCGCCATCTGCTCGGCCCCACCGGACTCGGCCATCATCTTGCCGAGCATCGTCCCCAACGCCACCACCAGCGCAATATGCCCCAACGTCTTGCCGACACCCGCCTCATACGCACCGACCACCGCCGACGGCGGCATCCCGGCCACCAGCGCCAGGCCCAGGGAAATCAGGGTGATGACAATGAAAGGATTGAGCCGGTAACGGGCGATCAACACGATCAGCGCGATGATGGCCACAGCGGCGTAGACCAGCAGCCAATAGCCGAGGGAAGGCGTCATGCGGTACTCCTCGAAAGGGTCACGTTCGAATGGGTTGTGAAACTCATAAATCATTTCGAGATCGAGATTTCAAACCGCATGAAAGTAATTTTCGTGGAGAGACAAGAGGTGTCGCTGATAGGTATGGCGTGTCGTGATTAATGAAAATCGGAGTGTGAGATTTTCATGGCTGCCTGGCCACCACAAAGTCCCTGTGGGAGCTGGCTTGCCAGCGATGATGGCGCCACGTTCAACATGGGTGGCGACTGATCCACTGCTATCGCTGGCAAGCCAGCTCCCACAGGAATTACATTTTTCCAGGCAGAACGCGGTCACCTGTGGGAGCGAGCTTGCTCGCGAATGGCTTCACTCGGTGCGCGCTGAACTCACACCATTTCGTTACGAATCCATTCCACCACCGAGGTGCGCTTCGGTGTCCAGCCCAGCAGATCGCGGGCGTGTTTGCCGCGTACGCGGCTGTTGGAACCGAGGCCGTAGTTGGCCATTTCGTAGCCCCATTCGGCTTCGGCGTCTTGCAATGGCCAGTCTTGCGGTTCGCCCAGATTGAGGGCTTCGGCCATGGCGGTGGTCATGTCGATGAACGAGGCTTCACCGCTCTCGACGAAGTAGAAAGTGCCGGGCACGTTTTTGGTCAGCGCCAGCTGATACAGGGCGACGACGTCTTCGATGTGCACGTTGGACCAGATGTTCTGACCTGTTCCAACGTGGCGAACGACGCCGCTTTTGCGCGCCTGCTTGAGCAGTCGCGGCAATTGCACGCTGTCGCGGTTGACGCCCAGGCTGTGGCCGTAGATCAGCGTGTTGCAGATCACCGCCGAGTTCACGCCATCCTGCGCCGCCGCGAGTACCAGGTTGTCGATGGCCACGCGCGCAGCTTTGTCGACAGTCGGCTCCGGCAGGTTGTCCTCGTAGTAAATGTCATCGCTGGATTTGCCGCCGGAAGCGTCGCCGACGATGCTCGAACCGCTGGTGTGCAGAAAGACCTTGTTCGAGCCGCGCAAAGCGCCGAGTAACGCTTCCACCGCACCGCGATGGTCGCTGCTGGCAGCGTTGATGACGGCATCGGCAGCACGGGCCTGTTGCGCCAGCAATTGGCTGTCATCGAGGGTGCCGATTACCGCGTTCATGCCCAATGCTTTCAGCTCATCAGCCTGCTCGGCGCTGCGCACCAGGCCGGTGACGTTGTGCCCGGCCTGCACCAGGCCGGTGGCGATGGAACCGCCGATAAAACCGGCCGCGCCGGTAACGAATACGTTCATGGAGGAACTCCCTGCGTGAATAAGTGATGCAGCGAGTATCGACCGATGAACCCAGGCGAAAAACCCGCCCTCGGCCAATTCACTCTTGCGCAGGGATCACGAATCAGCCCTTGAATTCGGCGCTGGCGTAGGCGGCGAGTTTGCCCTGGATAAAGTCGAGGAAACACTGAATGCGCAACGCCAGTTGCGAGTTGCGGTAGTACACGGCGTTGATCGGCTGGCGGTAGCCGCTGTTGAATTCGCCGAGCAGGACTTTCAGGCGTCCGGCGCGGATGTCGTCGATGGTCATGAAGTGCGACAGGCAGGCGATGCCCTGCCCCTCCAGCGCCAAATGGCGCACGGTCTCACCACTGGAAGCGCTGATCGCCGGGCTGATCGGCCAGCGGTCGCCATGCACATAGCGCAGCGGCCATTGATTGAGGCCTTCGTTCTGGGTGAAGCCGAGCAGCGTGTGTTCGCTCAAATCCGCCACTTGGCGTGGCGCGCCGTGTTTTTTCAAATAGGCGGGGCTGGCGACGATCATCAACGGACTGCAACCGAGCGAACGCGCATGCAGCGTCGAATCGGCGAGGGTGCCGATGCGGATGGCGACGTCGGTGCTTTGTTCCAGCAGGTCAATGATCAAGTCATTGCTGTTGAGTTCGAGTTGGATGTCCGGGTACAGCTGCCGGAATTCGTCGATGTAGGGGACGATGGCGTGGAGCATGAACGGCGAGGCGGCATTGATGCGCAGGCGTCCGGACGGGGTTTGCTGGCGCGAAGACAGACGCTCTTCGAGTTGATCCATCTGATCGAGAATCAGCTTGGCCTGTTCGAAGAAATACTTGCCCTCCTCGGTCAGGTCCATGCGCCGCGTGGTGCGGTTGATCAGCGTGGTGTCGAGCTTGGCTTCGAGCTTCGACAGCGTGCGACTGACGGCCGACGGCGTCTGGCCGACCTGCTCGGCGGCGGCGGAAATCGAACCGCACTCGATCACGCAGACGAAAATCTGCAACTCATCGGATCTGGCTTTCACGGGTGTCCTCTTTGAAATCGCCAAGATCGCAGCCTGCGGCAGCTCCTACATTGGAATGCATTCCCCCTGTAGGAGCTGCCGAAGGCTGCGATCTTTTGCTGTACCCGGATAGTAGCCCGAAACCCTCAAGCCTTGAGGCCAAACACCTCAGTCAGATGCTGCTCATAGCGCACCACATCATTCTCGATATTCGGACGCTTCATCACGTCGACGCAGAGAAAGGTCGGCAGTGCGGTCATGCCCAGAAACTCGTTGGCCTTGTGGAACGGGAAGTACACGGCGTCCACACCTTTGGCTTCGAAGAAATCCGTCGGGTCATCGAAGGCTTGCTGCGGCGCGTTCCAGGTCAGCGACAGCATGTATTGCTTGCCCTGAATCAAACCGCCACTGCCGTACTTCTGCGAAGCATCGGAACGGGTTCGGCCGTCGCTGGCGTAGAGGCTGCCATGGCCTTCGGTGAAGACTTCGTCGATGTACTTTTTCACCGTCCACGGCGCGCCCATCCACCAGCCCGGCATCTGATAAATGATCACGTCGGCCCAGAGGAATTTCGCCACTTCTTCGGCAACGTCATAGCCCTCGTCGATAAACGTGGTCTTGACGTCGACACCGCCGCGATCCAGCACGCTCAGCGCGGTCTCGTGCAGGGTGGTGTTGTAGCGGCCATCGGAGTGGGCGAATTTTTTACCGCCATTGAGCAACAGCACTTTCTTCATCGGAAAACCTCGGCGCAGCCTTCAAGGCTGGATTGAAACAGGAATTGGAATGGCGGCAGATTAACCATCGATCTCGCGCGGAAACAGCCACATCGACGCAAAATACATTTGATCAAAACGCACGAATCGATCGCCAATTGTTGCCGTAGCATTCAGCGCTTTCTGCATTCGAGGAAGTTGTGATGAGTGAACGCCAGGGTTTCATCCTGCACGCCAAGACCCGCCCGGAAAAAGCCGGCGAGTTCGAAGCGCTGTTCCGCGCCTATGTCGAGCCGAGCCGCGCCGAACCGGGCTGCATCGAGTACCACATGCTGCGCGACCAGCAGGATCCGACGTTGTTTATCTTCTACGAGATCTGGGCCAGCCAGGCGCATCTGGATGAGCACTCGGCATTGCCGCACATGAAAGCGTTTTTCGCTAGGCGCATGGACTATCTGGAGCGCGATTTCGATATCCGCCCGATCGACATGCTCAGCGAATCGTCGGCTAGCCGCTGATCAGCAAATGGGCGCCGAGCGCGCCCAGTCCGATAAAGAACACGCGCTTGAACAGCACCGCACTGATGCGCTGACGCAGCCACTGACCGAGCCACATGCCAAACATGGCCGGGATCAGCGCCAGCAGCGAGGCGCTCAATTCGCCACCGCCGAGTGCGCCGTGCCAGAGCAGCCCAGCGGCCAGCGCCAGGGTCGAGACGGTGAAGGACAGGCCGAGCGCCTGCACCAGTTCATCGCGGCTCAGCCCCAACGCTTGCAAGTACGGCACCGCCGGAATCACGAAGACGCCGGTGGCTGAGGTGATGACGCCGGTGATCAGCCCACACAGCGGGCCGAGCCAGCGCTCATGACGCGGTTTGACGTGCAAAGTCGGCAGAAACAGTCCGCTCAATGCATACAGCAGCAGCGCCGCGCCAAGTCCGCGCACCACCCAATGGCCGCCGGCCATGCCGATCCACAGGGTGCCGATGCCGGTGCCGAGGAAGATCAGCAGCAGCATGGGCCAGAGACGTTTGATCAAGCTTTTCAGGTGGCCACCGAAGGCCAGTTGCCAGAGGTTGGTCAGGGTCGCCGGAATGATCAACAGCGCGGCTGCCTGCGCCGGCACCATAGCCAGACCGAGCAGGCCCATCGCGACGGTGGGCAGGCCGAGGCCGATCACGCCTTTGACCGTACCGGCGAGGAGGAAGGTGGCGATGACCAGAACGGACAGGGTCAGGCCGAGGGTTTGGTAGAAGTCGGTCAGTGTGTGCATTGGGGTAATGTGCACTGATCCGGACTGGGGGAAAATCTGCCATATACTGAGGCAGCCTCTTCCTGTGCAAGAGGCTGACATCGGCGTTGAGGCATCTGGCCTCTTCGCGAGCAGGCTCGCTCCCACACGGGATCTGCGCTTTACATGAGTCCCTGTGGGAGCGAGCCTGCTCGCGAAAGGGCCAGCCCAGCCACCGCGAAACCACAGGCAAACCCCATGCACTTCGACCTCACCGACCTGCGCCTCTACTTGCACATTCTCGACACCGGCAACATCACTGCCGGCGCTGCCCGCAGCCACTTGTCCCTCGCCGCCAGTGCTCGAATCCGCGCGATGGAAGCCTCGCTGGGCGCTGAATTCCTCGAACGTGGTCGGCGTGGCGTCACCCCGACGCCTGCCGGCAAAGCCCTCGCCCGCCATGCGCGCATTCTTTTGCAACAGGCCGAACGCATGCAGCAGGATCTGGCCGATTATGCGCAAGGCGTCAAAGGCGAGGTGCGGCTGTTGTGCAACACCACGGCGATCACCGAGTACCTGCCGGAAGTGCTCGCGGATTTCCTGCGCAGCCATCCCAATCTCGACATCGATCTACAGGAACTGCCCAGCGCGCGGATCACCCATGCCTTGCGCGAAGGAGCGGCGGATCTGGGGATTGTGTCCGACGCGGTCGACACCAACGGCCTACAGACTCAAGCGTTTCGTGATGATCCGCTGGTGCTGATTCTGCCGCTCGATCACCCGTTGTCTGACGCCGCCGAGGTCAGTTTCAGCGACGCGTTGCAGCACGACTTTGTCGGATTGAGCGCCGACAGCGCATTGGCGATCTATCTGGAAGAACAGGCGCTGCACAGCGGCGCACGAATGCAGGTGCGCATTCGCGCCGATGGCTTTGATGGAGCGATGCGCATGGTCGCCCATGGCGCCGGCCTGGCCATCGTGCCGTTGGCCGCTGCCCAACGCGCGATGCTCGAGCAGTTCAATTGCGTGATTCTGAATGAGCCATGGGCGCGTCGCACGTTGATGCTCTGCGCGAGAGACTTCGCCGCGCTGCCGGGTTATGCCCAAGCGCTGTTACAAGCACTCATTGCTGCGCGCGTTTCTGAGCACTCCGATGTCGACCCCAGACAACTGAGCGACGACCGGCCGCTATAGGGTGCGACTTCAATTCTCAAGTCCATCTGCCCGGAGTCCCCATGACCGCGACCGCCCCTATCACCGTTCTGCGCGACACCCACCCGCTGCCGGTACTCGACGCCTGCAAATGGGAAAAACTCGAAGGCGACCCGCACACCGTCAACC